>JBOGIV010000175.1:0-2418 GCA_050747925.1 Vicinamibacterales bacterium | reverse complement strand
CTGATCCTCACTCGCTCTTCAACGCTTGAGTCAGATTTGTCGATGTCGCCATTCGGACCGCCCAGAGCGACGAGATCAGGCCCGTCAGAATGACCGCCACCAACAGCGCGGCCAGCTGGATCCACGGCACTGCCTGCGCGCGCTCGCGAAGCGCCGGCAGAATCGCCACGATCGCCGACAACGTGCCGAGAGCGACGCCACCCAATACGAGTGTGAGACTCTCGGCGAGCACCATCACCCGAAGGTCGGCCGGCAAGAACCCCACCGCTCCCAGCAGCGCGAGCTCCCTTCGTCGTTCCAGCACGTTCCGCGCGAGCACGGCGCCCAGGCCAACCGTCCCGAGCAGGAGCCCGAGTCCACCGAGTGCCTGGAAGGTGGCGAGGTAGGTGTTCTCTACCTGGTGATACGACGCGAGCCGAGCGCGCGCATCCACGACATCGAATCCCAGGTCAGAAAGCCGGTCCTCGAAATACGCCGAGATCGTCGCGCTCTCGCGTGCCGGACCGTCGATCAGCCACACACGATAGCCTTCGTTGCGCGGGAAGAGTCGAACGAATGCCGCTTCACCGATGATGACCTCCGACTGGAGCAGGCTGTCAGCCAGCGCGCCGACCATGCGCAGACGGACTGGAGTCTGGCCATCGGGCGTGAACACAAAGTCGTCGCCGACGTTCAGATGAAGCGCATAGGTCAAGGTCGTCTGATCGGCGACGGCGGCGATGGCGCCGTCTTCGAATGTGCGATTGAGGAGACGCCAGGGATTCGCACGTTCGTCTGGCGTTGACGCCAGCGACGCGCTGAACGTGAATCGTCCTTCGTCGATGAACGCGGCTTCGGGCGCGATGATGCGTGGATTGGTCGGCTTGTAGAGGGTGAGGCAACTGGCCTCATCACCAGGGCGCAGCCGAACGCGGGTGACCTGCACGTCGGACAAGACCGGCTCGTCTTCCTCTAGGCCCAGCTCGGTTCGGCCTGATGCCGTGTCCGGGTCGTACATGAGCGGCGCCACCGACTCGGCCATCAGCGTGTAGCCCCCGGTGCCCGACGATCGCGCCAGCTCAAGGCCGCCCGCCTCGCGTTGGAACGCGCCGACGCTCACCAGCACGAAGCAGGCGAAGGCGATCAGCGCGAGGCTGAGCACGCTTCGGGTTGGCGCGGCCGAGGTTTGATTGGTTCCCAGCCGGATGATGGCAAAGGACTGTCGAACTCGAGGAATCGCCCCCCGCTTTCGCCTGAGAAGCAGAGACGCACCGCAAAGACCTGATACGAGCCACGAGGCGCCGGCGCCGAAGTACCCTGCCGTCGCGTCAACGGCACTCGATAGGGAGGCAGCCAGAAGTAGCAAGCCAGTCAACGCGAAGGCCACCGCGAGGATGCGAGACCTCAGAGGCGGGCGCCCGCCCCTACCTTCTGCCGATGGCGCGACTCCATGTATTTCGGGCGCACCGGTCAGCAACGACCGCGTCGATCGACGGCCCATCGCGCGTACTCCATGCCACAAGGCCAGTAGTCCAGCTGCAAACGCACCGGCGACGCCGATCGCGAGCCATTCAGGGGCCACGTGGAGCGAGAGCGCCCGGGTCCCGACGGCGTCGATCCACCACGTGCGAAGGCCATACATGATGAAGCCGCCGTAGCCGATGGCTGCAAACGTGCCGGCGAGTGCCCCGATGCCGGCAAGGACCGCGCCCTCTCGCACAAAGGCGCTGCGAATCGCGACGGGGGAAAACCCGAGTGCCGCGAGCACGCCGACTTCGCGGGTGCGTTGTTCGAGTCCGAGGGCGAAGAACAAGTACGAGAGGAGCAGCGCGGAGACGACGAGGAAGAAACTGAAGTACAGGAAGTACTCGCCAAAATCCGTGGTGCCGGCCGATGCGGCGAGCGCCTCGGCGCGCACGTGGCGAACGGAGAGACCCGCGGCGACCGGATCGACATGAGGCGAAAAGGTGGCCTCCGAAGGTGCAATGCGAAGCGAGGAGACGTTGCCGAATCGTGATCCCCAGAGCCGCTGTCCGTCGGCGAGCGTGACGAAGGCCTTGGGCGCGGCGCGATGGCGATCCCAGTAGTCTTCGTCCTTGGGGCGAATCTTCGCGAGATTCACGGGAAATGGCGGGTCCCACGACGTGATGTCATCCGCGTCGCTGATTCCGGGGTACTCCGGTGTCAGTGTCTGATCACCGCCGATTCCGTTCATCGGAACGACACCGCGAAGAGTGAAGGTGGCCGAGCCCGTCAGCAGCCCTTCCGCGTCGGACCACAGGTAGTAGTCGAGCGTCACCTGATCGCCCGCCCGCGCCCCGAGGTCGCCTGCGGCCCATTCGTTGAGCCATAGCTGTGGCGAGGCAGGCAACCCTGACCTGCCTTCGCCAAGCGCCTGCGGAGGCGACCGTTTAGGGTCCAGATCGATCGCCGTCACGG
>JBOGIV010000174.1:0-51529 GCA_050747925.1 Vicinamibacterales bacterium | reverse complement strand
CGCGAGGGCCGTGGCGACCGCGGCGACCCACTCGCACAAGGTTGTGCGCGCCAGGTCGATCTGCTCGCGCGCAAAGATCTGTTCAAGGCGGTACAACGGCAGGTGATCGACGTACTTCGACACCACGACGTGTGCGAGCAGCCCTTCGCCAGCGAGCGACTTCTCGATCGCCTGCGGCGGCGCCGGCGCTTCCACCACGCCGTCGTGGCAGTGCGGGCACGCGTACTTGGCGCGGACCGTTTCGATCACCACGAAACTGGCGGGCTTATACTCGAGTTTCTCGGCGACGGATTCGCCGATGCGCGTCTTCAGGTGGCCACAGCCACATTGCTTGTCCGCGTCGGGCACGTCGATCTCAACGCGTCGGCGTGGCAGATGCCCCGGCAGCGGGCGGCGCCCCGTCGGCCGCCGACGCGCGTGCCCGCGCACGGGCGTGTCGCCCGCGTCCATCTCAATGGGCTCGGTCACCGCGCCCGGTTCGTTGGCGAGCTGCTCGAGCGCGAGCTGCAGCTGCCGGGCATCGACGCGCTCGGACTTCTTGCCAAACAAGCGCTGGCACAACACATCGAGCTGATGACGCAGTGCCGCGACTTCCCGTTGGGATTTCGTGAGTTGCTCGTGGAGCGTGGCGATGAGGGCGCGTGCGGTGTCGAGATTGTCGATCGTGGCGTCAAGCGCACGCGGCTGATCCATTCATTGATCTATACGATCACCCGCGGCAGACGCTTACCGATTCGCACCGTGATCAGGAGGCCGCGACGCGATCGTACCAGTGGCGTCGCCGTGTGGCGGCGAGATCGACGCCCGAGAGCAACAGGAGCAGATCGCGATGGCGCATCTCGACCGGCGCGCCCGCCTGTTCGGCAGGCCACGCAAACGTGCCTGCCTCCAGCCGTTTATACAGGATCCAAAATCCGGACTGGTCCCAGACCAAGATCTTGAGTCGGTCCCCACGCCGATTGCGAAAGAGAAAGAGATGCCCCGACAAGGGATTCAAGTCGAGGCGCTCGCGCACCAGTGTCGAGAGCCCATCGATCGAACGTCGCAGATCGGTGGCCCCGGTCGCGACATAGATGCGAACCGCCGGCGAGATCGTCAGCACGACGCGCGCAACGCGGACACGACGGTGCGCACGAGCTCTGGCGAGAGACTGTCGCGAATGATCAGCCGCTCACCGCTGGTGAGCACCCACTCCATCGTGCCGCCCACGGCCGTGTCTCGGTCCGTGAGCACGCGCACCGGCGCGAACGCCGGCAGCGATTCACTTAAGAGGATCTGACGGACGAGCCGTTTCCAATAATCGAACTGCGACACCGTGAGGCCGTGCCGCTGCGCGAACGCCTGCCGCGGCTCATCGCTCGCCTCCCATTGCCGCACCAATGCCTGCATCTTCCTGCGGGTCCGGTCCCTCGTCACTCCACTCCTCCGGCCCGCAGTCTCGATGATCAGGAACGCCGCTTCAAGACGGGGTTCGTCGAACGCTTAGTGCGCCGGGATAAACCGGCAGGAAGCAGAGGATGAAAGAGCCTTACATCGAAGGGTCAGCCACCCACGATGACCCCGAGTCATGCGCAGTCGTCCGCGAGGACGGCGGCGAAGCGTTGACAGGGGCACGTACGGGCACGGTATTGAGCCGCGAAATCAGACACTCCGGGGCGCCGACGCCGTTAAGCGAGGCGGAAGGCCACACGGACCGGGAGCGCCAATGCGAGTTCCCGGACGGCCCCGCGCGGTCGGAGACCCGTGGCACGTACGGAAGCTTTCTGCGCGAGAACCGGGAGGTCCCGGGCTCGCCCGTCGCGGATGGCGCGGCGGGACGCGCCGGCAAGGCCACAGGCCGAACGCCGGTGATGTACGAGGCCGGGAAGTCGGACAGGCCCGTAGTACCACCGAAGCCGACGAACAAGGTCAGCACGACGACCGCGGAGTCGGTGGAGGGAAGGGGTCTGGCCAAGGGGAACACGGGCGGGTCACACGCGCCCCGGACACAGAGCCGGACTCGCGCGCCTCGTGCGCTCGACCGTGTACGTCAGGCAGCAGCAAGGAGCAAGCGGATACGGTTCACTGCGCTCTTGCACCACGTGGATGTCGACCGACTTCGTGCGGCGTTCTCTGCCCTGAAGAAGGCGGCGGCGCCGGGCGTCGATGGTGTCACGTGGGAGCAGTACGCGGAACGGCTCGAGGACAACCTCCGAGACCTACACGCGCGCCTGCACAACGGAGCGTATCGAGCAAGACCCTCGCGGAGGGTGTACATCCCGAAGGCGAATGGGCAACGTCGACCTCTGGGCATTGCGAGCCTGGAGGACAAGGTCGTCCAGCGTGCCGTCGTCGAGGTGCTCAACAACATCTACGAGGTGGACTTTCTGGGCTTCTCCTATGGGTTTAGACCGGGGCGCGGCCAGCATCACGCGCTGGACGCCCTCGCGGTCAGTATCTTGCGGAAGAAGGTGAACTGGGTGCTCGATGCCGACATTCGAGGTTACTTCGACGCCATCGACCACGGATGGTTGGTCAAGTTTGTCGGGCACCGAGTCGGGGATACACGGGTGATGCGGCTTATCCAGAAATGGCTGGCCGCAGGCGTGATGGAAAACGGGGAGTGGACGCCGAGTGAGGAGGGCTCTCCGCAGGGGGCGACGATTTCGCCCCTGCTGGCGAACATCTACCTGCACTACGTTCTCGACCTCTGGACCGCACGATGGCGGACGAAGGCGGCGCATGGTGACGTGGTCATCGTGCGGTACGCCGACGACTTCCTCGTGGGATTTCAGCACCGCAGCGATGCCGAGCGGTTTCAGAAGGAGTTGCGCGAGCGACTCGCGACATTCCACCTGGAGCTGCACCCGACCAAGACACGTCTGATCGCGTTTGGGAAGTTCGCCCTCTCAAACCGACAGGACCAGGGCTTTGGCGGTACGCCGGAGACCTTCAACTTCCTCGGGCTCACCCATCTCTGCGGGCGCTCGCGGTCGGGACGGTTCCTCCTGCGGCGGCAGACCGAGCGGAAACGAATGACGGCCAAGCTGCATCAGGTCAAGGATGACCTACAGCGCCGCCGCCACCAGCCCATCCCGGAGCAAGGGCGATGGCTCAACGCGGTCGTACGTGGCCACATCGCGTACTACGGTGTTCCCACCAACGGGCACATGGTCGAGGCCTTCCGCACACAAGTCGCCCGCCACTGGCACCGCGCATTGCTGCGCCGAAGCCAGCGCCGGCGGATGCCGTGGGTGCGCATGCACCGGCTGATTACTCGTTGGCTCCCTGTGGCCCGCATCTCACATCCGTGGCCCGAGCAACGCTTTGACGTTCGTACCCGCGGCAAGAGCCCAGTGCGGTAATCCCGCACGCTGGGATCTGTGCGGGGGGCGGCCCGAGCCTCAAAGGCGAAGGGTCGTCCCTACCGCGACCCCGCCAGGCGCCGACGCCCATGAGCGCCGCCAGGCGCGATCCCAGGAGCGGCGAAGCCGCGACTCCCACTAACCGGTTAAAACCTCCAGCCCGTCTTGAACCCCGGTGGCAGCGATTGCTGGGTGAGCGACGCGCGCACCATCTCTACTGGCATGCTGCCGCTCTTCAGTATCGTGTCGTGAAACTGCTTGTTCGTCATCTTCCCCGACTCGACGAGCTCCCGATGGAGCGCGCGGAACTGGAGGCCGCCCATCATGTACGCCAGCTGGTACAGCGGAGGGTAGGTGCCGTTGAACGATCGGCGGACCTCGGCCTCGGCGTTGGCCTGCTCGTGCCCCACGCGGTTGACGAGGAACTCGACCGCCGCGCCTGGCGCCATCGTGCCCATGTGGAACCGCAGCGAGAAGATGATGCGCGCGCAGCGACGCATCCGCCAGAAGAGCATCCCGACGCGGTTTTCAGGTGTCTCGGGAAGCCATCATCCCACAACAGCATTTCCCAGTAGAGCGACCAGCCCTCGGTCCAGAACGGCGTGCCGAACGCGCGGCGATGACTGTTGTAGCGGGCGGTCATGAACTGCTGCAGGCCGTGGCCGGGGATCAGCTCATGGAAGACGGTCGAGCGCGAGAAGTGGATGTTGTTCCCGCGCATGCATCATCTTGTCGTCCTGATCCATGGTGTCGGTGGGGTAGGAGACTTGGATCACTTCGCCGCCCAGGAAGAACGGATTCACCTTCTGCCGCTCGGGCGACATCATCGTCATTCGCCACGTCTCGTCGGCAAGCGGTGGAACCGTCACGAGATCGCGCGAACGAACGTACTCCACGGCTTCGCGCGCCAGGTCGCGCACCAGGTCGGTCTGTTTGCCAGGCTCGACATGCAGGGTCTTGACCTTCTCCAGCGCCGCCTTCCAGTCGTCGCCAAATCCCATGTCGCGTGAGGCGCGCAGCATCTCCCGGTCGCACCACGCAAACTCCCGCTCGGCGACGGCGAGGAGCTCGTCGGGCGTATACGGAATGAACTCCGACATGAGGTCCGACTCGAGCGCCGCTCTGCCGATCGGATTGCCGATAATGGGCTCGTCTTCACCGTCGCGATAGCCGACCACCTTCTCGCTCAGCGCCTTGATGTAAGCCGACAGGGCCTTTTCGGCCTGGGCATAGGGTTTGGCTGCCCACCAGGTGAACATCGGGTCGTACCCGCTGTAGTAGCGCTGCCACGCCGCCAGGTCGTCGCGGAGGCTCGAGAGAATCTCCGCGGCACGAAACGCGTTGATCTGACGCGCCCGAACGGGATCGGAGACCACCGGCGCTCCGCCGGCTCTCGCGGGCGCCTCGAGGGTTTTCATGGCGGTGTCGATGCTCTTGGCCAATGTGTCGAGCGTCGTCGCGGTCTTGGCGGCGTCGATCGATTCGAGGCGGCTGCGGGCCTCGAGCAACCCGATGATGATCGGCGCGAACGGCGTGAGCGCCGACGCTTCGCGAACCCACTGCTGCTCGCGTGTGAGCAGCTTCAGCTCGTAGTCGAGTCGCGTGCGCAACAGGGTGTAGTCGATCCGACCTTCGCTACCCACGTGTCGAAGGCCATGCCCGCCAGGTCCTGCTGCCAGTCGCGGAAAAACCTGGTCACCCGCGCGTAGCGCTCGGGCGAGTACTCGACGTCGTATCGGCGGAGCAGCGCGCTGCGATCGACGTTGTACCGTTCGACGAGCGATGCCAACTCGCTGGCCGGTGCTTGTGCTGGAGGGAGATTGGCGACTTGGGTTTCCACTGTCGCACTGGTGAAAAGGCTGAGCACCACGACGCCGAAGATCGAGAAGATCCGCATGGCGAGAGGATACCGCGGGAGGTGGACGGGTCAACGGCGGGACTACAATTGCGGTGATGAGGCGATCGTGACGACCCACGGCATCATCCTCTTCGACGGGACCTGCGCCTTCTGTGAAGGTGCGGTGAAGTTCGTTGCACGACGGGATACCGCTGGATACTTCCGCTTCGGTGCGTCACAGTCACCGGAAGGACGCGCCTTGCTGGCTCAGGCTGGATTCGGCGCGGAGCGCCCGGGCACGATCGTGTTGATTGAGGATGGACGCGTCTATCTCAAGTCGACGGCCTCGCTTCGCATCGCGGGCAAGCTGAATGGGCCCTGGCCGGCGGCTGCGGCCCTGCTGTGGGTGCCGCGGCCGATTCGAGACGCCGTTTACACGGTCGTGGCTGCGATCAGACATCGCCTTGCCGGAGAGTCCAACGCCTGCGAGATCCCGCCGCCGGAGATTCGGCATCGGTTGATCTGATCCGGCCGACCAGACCCCATATACTGCCTCGGAGCCGGCAACCCTGAGAGTTGCCTCCACACCGCGAGCGAACCTCTGCTCAGTGTGGCCGCGCAGGCAACCGTATTCTCTCAGTGTGGAGGCAGGGTTGCCTGGCCGCTCAGGAGACTTCATGCGTGCTCGTTCATCGATCGTCACTCTCGGTGGGGCAATTACGTTGTGGTGCGTGGCCGTCCTGGTGCTCAGCGCGCAGAGTTCGCGTCGCGTCACCATCGACGACCTGATGGCCCTCAGGACCATCAACGACATCGAGATCGCACCTTCAGGCGATCGCGTCGCCTACGTGGTCTCGACCCCATCGCTCTCGGCCAACGCTCACGAGGCCGCGCTCTTTCTGATTCCAACCGGCGGCGGCGCGCCGGTGCGGCTGGCGAGTGAGGCGCGAATTTTCGTGCCGGCGCTCCCCGCACCGAGGCTGCGATGGTCACCCGATGGCTCGCGAATCTCGTTCCTCGCCCTCGCCAACAGTCGTCCCCAAGTCTTTGTGGTCGATGCGACAGGCGGCGCCGCGCGGCCGCTGACGACGGCAGCCGAAGGCGTGAGCGGCTACGAGTGGTCGGCCGATGGCCGGTCGCTGGCGTTTCTCGCGCGTGATGGCGCTCCGCCGCCGCCGATCGCCAATCATGTCGGAGCGCTTCCACTGGCGACGAGGTTGTGGGTTCAGAGTAGCGACTCGCCCTCGACTGCACGTGTGCTGACCCCGCCGCAGCAGTACGTCGACAGCTTTTCCTGGTCGCCTGACGGCCGGGAGATCGCGTATGCGTTCTCGCCGTTCTCCGGATTCCTGGCGCCGTACGCCGCCCGGATCTTCGCCGTGCCGTTGGCTGGCGGCGCCGCGCGGCCGATCGTGGATCGACCCGGCATGAACGTGATGCCACAGTTCTCACCGGATGGGAAGCAGATGGCGTTGGTCACGACAAACGGACGCACGGGAATCATGGCGCCTCGTGGCCTGGCCGTCGCTCCCGCGGCCGGCGGCGATCCCTCGCGGATCCGTTCCTATCCGATCAACGGCGCGTGGATGAGCGAGATCGTCTGGGCGCCCGACAGTCAGTCGCTGTTGGTCACGATGAACGAAGGCACCTTCGCGACGGGCGCTCAGATGTTCGAGATGCCCATTGTTCGGGTCGATCTTGCCAGCGGTCAGACCAGGCGCCTGTCATCGGATGCGACAGTGGACTATTCGCTCAGCCTCAGCCGCGACGGCCGTACGATCGCGTATCGTGCCGTTGAAGCGCGCACGATGGGAGACGTGGTCGTGCTCGACATCGGCAGCGGGAAGAAGCGCACGCTCACAGCCGTCAATCCCGAGCTCAAGACGTACGCTCTCGGGGATCTGAAACCGATCAGCTGGAAATCATTTGACGGGATGGAAATCTGGGGCTTGCTGCTGACGCCCTCGGGCTACGACGGCACGACTCGGATTCCGCTCATCGTGTACTGCCATGGAGGCCCGATCGGCGGCGTCACGTTGGGCATCTTTCCGCAGTTCATGCACGTGCCCGGTCAAATCGACCCGTATCCAACCGAAGCCTTTGCCGGCGCCGGATATGCCGTCCTCTTTCCGATGCCGCGCGGCGGGTCCGGGTACGGCGAAGCGGGTCACCGAATGATCATCAACGACTGGGGCGGGCCCGACTACAAGGACATCATGACCGGCGTCGATCACGTGATCGCCCGAGGGATTGCCGATCCCGATCGTCTTGGCGTGATGGGCGCTTCGTACGGCGGGTTCATGACCAACTGGATCGTGACCCAGACGTCTCGCTTCAAGGCAGCCTCGGCCGGCGCCAGCATCAGCGATCTCACCGATCTGTACTACCTGACAGAGGGCGGCGATCTGATGACCGAGTATTTCAAGCTTCCTTGGGAGAATCCGGACGGCTATCGCGCCCACTCGCCGATCACGCACGCGGCGAATGTCACGACGCCGCTGCTGATTCAACATGGCGATCGCGATCCGCGCGTGCCGCTTGTCACGGCGCAGAAGTTCTTTCGCGCGCTGAGTGCACTGGGCAAGGTCGTCGAGCTCGATATCTATCCGCGAGGAGGACACGTCTTCTACGAGCCTCAGCAGGAACGCACGGTGATGCAGCGGAACTTCGACTGGTTTCAAAAGTGGATCAAACCGGGGAGTTAGGCCGGGTAAGGCCGGGTAGGCCGGGTAGGCCGGGTAGGCCGGGTAGGGGGCGGAAACGAGAGAGGTGATGGGGGGCAACGCTGAACGTTCAGATGCGTTCGTGTTCTTTGGCGCTTCCGGGGACCTGGCCTACAAGAAGGTCTTTCCCGCCCTGCTGGCGATGGCGCGGCGCGGCCGACTCAACATGCCGGTGGTGGGCATCGGGCGATCGGGATGGAACACCAAGCAACTGATTGAACGCGCGAAGGCGAGTGTCACCGAGCATGGAGGGTACAACGAGGCGGCGTTCAGCATTCTGGCGTCTCACCTCTGCCACATCGACGGGGATTACAACCTTCCTGAGACATTCGATCGGATTCGCACCGATCTGAAGAACGCTCAACGCCCCGTCCATTTTCTGGCCATTCCACCCAGCATGTTTCCCGTGGTCGTCAAGCACCTGGCGGGTGCCGGGCTCACCGAGAGCTCGCGGGTCATCGTCGAGAAGCCGTTTGGCCGCGACCTGGCGTCGGCGCGATCGCTCAACGAGACGCTGCACAAATACATCGCGGAGCCGAACATCTTCCGCATCGATCACTACCTGGGCAAGGAAGCGGTTCAGAACATCCTCTACTTCCGGTTCGCCAATGCGTTTCTCGAACCCATCTGGAACCGGCACTACGTCGAGAACGTGCAGATCACGTTGGCCGAGGATTTCGCCATCAAGGGGCGAGGGAAGACGTACGAGGAGACAGGCGTCATCCGCGACGTGATTCAGAACCACTTGCTCCAGATCGTCGGCTTCCTGGGGATGGAGGCGCCGTCGAGCACCATCGCCGAGGCCATTCGCGACGAGCAAGCCAAGGTGCTGCGGACGGTGCGGCCAATGGACGCGCACGATCTGGTCCTGGGTCAATACCGCGGCTATCGGGACGAACCCGATGTCGCGCCGCACTCGGAGGTCCCGACCTACGCGGCGCTGCGCCTGTGGATTGACTCCTGGCGGTGGTTGGACGTGCCGTTCTACGTGCGAGCCGGCAAGCGATTGAGGACGACATGCACTGAAGTGCTGGTCGAGCTCAAGCAAGCGCCGCCGATTGTCTTCCGCGAAGCGCTGCCGGCGATGGGGAACTACGTACGCTTCCGGCTCGGGCCCGACATGGAAATCGCGATTGGCGCCCGGGTCAAGCGGGCGGGTGAGCGCATGGCGGGGCAGCCGGTCGAGCTTTCAGTGATGCGCCAGCCGAGCGTCGACGACATGAGCGCGTACGAGCGGCTGCTCGGCGATGCGATCAACGGCGAAGCCACACTCTTCGCTCGCCAGGACGTCGTCGAGGCGGCATGGGAGATCGTCGATCCACTGCTGCACGCGAAGGCGGAGTTGTTCGAGTACGAGCCAGACTCGTGGGGGCCGCCTCAGGCCGACCGACTGGTCGCGCCGATCGGTGGGTGGAATACGCCGCAGTAGGGTTCCAGGGTTCCAAAGTTCCACGGTTCCAGAGTTCCACGGTTCTACAAACAGAACCTCGAACCTTGGAACCTTGGCACTCTGGAACGTTGGAACTTTATTTTTTCTCTGCGTGCCCTCCAAACGCAAAACGCATCGCCGACAACACGCGATTCTGGAAGTCGTCTTCCCCTCGTGAGGCGAAGCGCTCGAAGAGCGCCGCCGTCAGCACGTGAGCCGGCACGCCCTCATCACTGGCGGCAGCAATCGTCCAACGGCCCTCTCCCGAGTCAGCCACTCGTCCTTCAAAGCGTTCGAGTCCCGAGTCGCTCGCCAGCGCGGCTGCGGTGAGATCCAGAAGCCACGATGAGATGACGCTGCCTCGGCGCCAGAGCTCGGTGATGTCGGCGAGGTCGAACTCGTACTGAAAGTGCTCGGGATGTCGCAGCGGTGTCGTTTCGGCATCGACCTCATGCGAGCGTGCGCCGATGTTGGCATGCTTCAGGATGTTGAGACCCTCCGCATAGGCCGCCATCAGTCCATACTCGATGCCGTTGTGCACCATCTTGACGAAGTGGCCCGCCCCCGCAGGACCGCAATGAAAATAGCCAAGCTCGGCGGTGCCACCCCGTCCTTCTCGTCCGGACGTCGCTTCGACGTGCCCGCGGCCAGGAGCCAGCGCCGCAAACATCGGATCGAGTCGCTCCACAGTGGCCGCCTCGCCGCCGATCATCAAGCAGTAGCCGCGCTCCAACCCCCACACGCCACCGCTCGTGCCCATGTCGATGTAGTGAAGACCGGCCGCCGACAGCGTCTTCGCACGGCGAATGTCGTCGTGATAGTGCGTATTGCCGCCGTCGATGATGGTGTCGTCTCGATCGAGCAGCGGCACCAGGTCGTTGATCGTGGCCTCGACGACCGCGACCGGTAACATCAGGCAGATGGTTCGAGGCCGATCGAGCGAACCGACCAGTCCCGCGAGATCGGTCGCGCTTGTCGCTCCTTCCTTGGCCAACGCGTCAACGGCCGCCGAAGATCGATCGTGAGCGACGACACGATGGTCAGCGCGGAGCAGGCGGCGAACCATGTTCGCCCCCATTCGACCGAGGCCAATCATTCCCAGTTGCATGGCTCCTCTACCGAAGCTCGACGCGGGTCCGGCCCACGCCAAGCGGCGCGCGCTCGGTGTAGAAGTGCACGTACATCTTCCCGGCGACAAAGTCCTCGCGGGTTCGGCCGCGGAGGGTCAGCGTTCCGCTGCCCGATACCTGCCCAGGCTTCAGCAGGTGCGCGACGATCGCCCCGGGTTTTTCTCCATCAGTTCGTTGCAGTGTGAGGGCGATGATTCGATCATCGGCGAGGCCGCTCGTCGATGCGTCGTAGCGCACGACTCCAGTCGTGCGGTCGTAGGTGAACGATACGCGCGCGTTCGCGGTAGAGGTCGCCGCCTTGACGATGGTTTCCACACGGTGAGGCGCCGGCGCGGCGCCGTTGACGAGCGCCGGAGTACTAAACGGCGCCACTCGTGGACGCGTTCCCTGTTCCCACGCATAGGCCAGGCGAAGCAGAGGGCCTTCGGAAAAGGCGGGTCCGAGCAATTCGAGGCCAACGGGAACACCATCGGTGCTGAATCCTGCAGGCATCGCAATGGTGGGCAGACCCGTGGCGGCGCTGAGCTGGCAATTGCTGCCGAGTTGGGCTTCGCCGATGAGCGCTGGCTTTCGGCGCAGCGTGGGGTAGGCGAGCGCTTCGACGCGCTGCTCTTCGAGCGTCGCCAGCACCGCTTCGCGCAGCGCGCGCCGCTTGATTAAGGCCTGGCGATAATGTTCGGTCTCTCGTTTCTCTGGGGCGTTCCGGAGCCGGAAGCTCTGGTCGAGCGCCTCATGGTGCAGTCCGCGATCGATGATCTCGCCAAGCGACTTGACCGGCGCATCGGGGACGCGCGCCAGATAGTCGGCCAGGTCGAACTTGAATTCGTCGTTGATGACGCTGCTATCGCGAAGCAGGTCGTCCAGGCCCGGTACCGAGACGTCGATGACTTCAGCGCCCTGAGCCTTCATGCCGTCGAGCGCCTTGCGAACGATCCCGCCCACTTCCTCGTCCTCGCCGGCGCTGCCAAAGAGCGACCTCAGAATGCCGATGCGAGCCCCTTTGAGCCCATCACCTTTGAGTCCATCTCGATAGGATTTCGGGACATGAGCGGCAGCGCCGACGGTCACCGGGTCTGCTGGATCAGGTCCCACCGTGGCGTCCAGCATGATCGCCAGGTCGGTCACCGTCCGGGCGAGCGGGCCGGCCACGTCCTGCGTGGAAGAAAGCGGCACGACGCCAGTCCGGCTCGACAGGCCCCTCGTCGCTCGCAGACCCACGAGGTTCTGATTCGACGCGGGGATTCGAATCGAGCCGCAGGTATCGCTCCCCATTCCCGCCGCCGCAAAGCTCGCCCCGATCGCCGCACCTGTACCGCCGCTCGATCCGCCGGGCACGCGCGCGAGGTCATAAGGGTTACGCGTCTGGCCGGTCAGCGAGGAGATCGTCGTGATGCCGGCGGCGAGCTCGTGCATGGTGGTCTTGCCAAGGATCACAGCGCCTGCGTCCCGCAGCCGTTTCACCTGAAAGGCGTCCGTCTTCGGCCGCAGTGTTGCCAGGCCGAGGGCGCCGGCCGTGGTCGGCATGTCGGCGGTGTCGTAGTTGTCCTTGACGAGGACGGGAATGCCATGCAACGGCCCTCGTGGGCCCTTGGCCGCACGCTCGCGGTCGAGTGCATCGGCATCCTCCCTCGCGCGCGGGTTGAGAATGACGATCGCGTTCAGCTGCGGCCCGGCCTGATCGTAGGCGGCAATACGCGCGAGGTACGATTCGACCAGCCCACGGGACATCACCCGTCCCGCGGTCTGAGCGGCCTGAAGGTCGAGGATGGATTGTTCGACGACTTCGAACAGCGGCACCTGGGTTGCCAGTGGTGGGGTTCGACTTCGAGTCTGAGACGCTCCCCCCACGGGCGACTGGGCAAGTGCGACTGTCAGCAACAGAACCGTAACTGAGCCTCGGGACGACATGGCGCCCTATTGTGGCACTGCCAAGCCGTCGTAACCATTGGTGCGAACATCGCTTGTCGCTACCGACGTCGTGCCAAGTGCCTTCTGCATTCTGCCTGTCGTCAGTGCAAACTCTGCTTGACGCAACCGTCCCAACCGCTTAGCTTCTGAGCACTTGTGTCTTGCAGTTGAAACCTTACAGGAGCGTGGTATGAAACAACGACGCGTGACCTCTGTCGCCACGGTGCTGTTGGCTGTCTCCATCGGCGTTGGTGCGTTTGCCCAGGGCGCTTCGACGGCGTCCATTACGGGGGTGGTGGTCGATTCGGACCAACAGTTGGTCCCGGGGGCCACGGTTGTGGTCCGAAACAACGGCACCGGTGAGACGTTCAACACCTTCACGTCCGATCGTGGCGTGTTTTCCGTCCCATCAGTCGTCACCGGGACCTACACGGTCACGGTCTCACTGGAAGGCTTCAAGTCGTTCATCCTGAACAATGTGGTCGTCAACGCGGGGGTTCCGGCCAGCCTGCGCGCGACCCTCGAAATCGGCGTCCTCACCGAGTCGATTGTCGTGCAGTCGAACTCTGAGCTCATCCAGACACAGACGGCCACGGTATCGACGACGCTCAACGCGCGCGAGGTCGCGAACCTGCCGCTCTCGAGCCGATCCGCCGCCGATCTGATTGTCGGCCTGCCGGGGGTTCAAACCGCCGGCGGTGGCCGCGACTCCATCATCATGGGTCTGCCTCAGGGCACGATCAACATGACGCTCGACGGCGTCAACATTCAGGACAACACGCTCAAGACGACCGATGGCTTCTTCGCGATCGTCAACCCGCGGTTGGATGCGATCGAGGAGATTACGTTCTCCTCGGCGGCAAGCGGAGCTGACGCCAATGGGATGGGCGCCACGCAGATTCGGTACGTCACCAGGTCGGGCACCAATCAATTCCGCGGCAGCGTGTTCCATACCTATCGGAGTGACGAGCTGAACGCGAACAACTGGTTCAACAAGCGGGATGGCATCCCGAAAGCCGAACTACTCCGGAATCAACCTGGTATCAACGTCGGCGGCCCGATCGTCCTGCCGCGCTTCAATGGCCGAAACAGGGCGTTCTTCTTCGTGAACTACGAAGAACTCAGGCAACCTGCGGCGACGCGACGAACCCGAACCATCCTGACCCGAGAGGCGCAGCAGGGCCTCTTTCGCTACAACACGGCGGGCGGCGTGCGAGAGGTCAACCTGTTCCAGCTGGCCGCGGCGGCTGGTCAAACCTCGACGCCCGACCCGATCGCTGCGCAATTGCTCGCCGACATCCGCAACGCCACTGGCAAAGAAGGAACCGTCAGGGACCTCACCGATCCGCTGTTTCAGGAGTACTCGTTCCAGGTGCCGACGACTACCCTGAGCCGCTATCCGACCGTCCGCCTCGATTACCAGATTACCGATCGACATCGCGCGACCTACTCGATGAACTATCACTACTCGAGGGGTGGCCCGGACACGACGAACAATCGTGACCAGTTTTTTCCCGGCTTCCCGGTCGTCGGCTCGCAGCAGTCCGATCGTAAGGCCTGGAGCACGTGGCTGCGGTCGATGTTTGGCGCGAGCCTCGTCAACGAGCTGCGCTTCGGGTATGGCGGCGCGCCCATCGACTTCAGCTTCAAGGACTTCGTTCCATCGTTATGGAGCGGGAGCGTGGCCAACCAAGGCGGGTTCCATCTCAACATGAACAACACGCTCTCGCCGCTCACCAACGCGGGCGCGGCCGGCACGCCATCGGCGCGCGATGCCTACCATCGAACCATCGAGAACACGCTCAACTGGCAGAAGGGCTCGCACAGCATCAACATGGGGGGATTGTTCTCACAGTTCGACTATTGGGCGAAGAATCAGCAGGTCATACCCGAGCTGCGATTCGACGTGGTCCAAGGCGACCCGGCAGACGGGCTGTTTGTCGCCGCGAATTTTCCGGGCGCCTCGACGACGAACCTGACCAACGCGCGGCGGCTCTACGCCATTCTCACTGGTCGGGTCAGCGAAGTTCGCGGGATCGCCCGATTGAACGAGGCGAACGGGCAGTACGAGTACCTCGGGCTGGGAGTGCAGCGGGCGCGGCAAACGGCGATGGGCTTCTGGCTCCAGGACGCCTGGCGCATGCGCTCGAATCTGACGCTCAACTACGGGGTCCGCTACGACGTCCAGCTGCCGTTTGCGGCGCTGAACAACAGCTACTCGATTGGCGACTACGCTGATGTGTTCGGAGTCTCCGGCGTCGATAACGTCTTTAAACCGGGAACATTGACAGGCAAGCTCCCGACATTCCGCCAATTGACGGAGGGTGAACGGGCGTATCCGATGGATTGGAACAACCTCGCACCAAGTATCGGCTTCGCCTGGACGCCGAGCGTCGACAACGGGTTCCTTTCCAAGGTCACAGGTGACACGGGAGACTTGGCGGTTCGTGCCGGGTACTCAATGTCGTTTTCACGCAACGGGCTGACGAACTTCACAGGGCAAGTTGCGAACAACCCCGGTGTGTCGCTCAACGTGTTCCGACAGCTGCAGCTCGCCAATCTTGGTCCGTTGCCGCTGCTGATGCGCGACGCAAGCCGCCTGAGTCCGGCGGCCTTCCCGTCGACGCCGGTCTTTCCGTATACCGAAGTCAGCAACGGCGACATCACCATCTTCAGTCCCGATTTGGTGGTTCCGCAGGCCGAGACATGGCAGGCTGGTGTCACGCGCGCCATCGGCCGGACGATGTCGGTGGAGGTGAGGTACCAGGGCTCCCGCTCGGAGGGCGGCTGGCGTACGAATGACTACAACGAGCTGAACATCATCGAGAACGGCTTTCTCGATGAGTTCAAGCTCGCGATGAACAACCTGCAGGCGAACGGTGCGGCGGGCCGTGGAGCGACGTTCGCCTATGCCGGTCCTGGTACCGGAACCTCGCCTCTGCCGATCTTCCTCGCGTACTTCAACGGTGTACCGCGAGATCGGGCCGGTGACGCGTCGCTGTACACATCGGCAAACTTCCGGAGCTCGACATTCCTGACGCCGCTCGCCAGGAGGAACCCCAACCCATACGCCGCCGTCGATGCGCTGGACGCCGATGCCGCCTCGATCAATCGAGCGATCGCGGCGGGGCTCCCGCGCAACTTCATCCTCACCAACCCGGATCTGACCGGCGGCGCCAACATCGTCGAGAACGAGGAGCGTTCGCGCTATCACAGCATGGCACTGGAGTTCAAACGTCGCAGTGTCAGCGGGCTGGCGTTCCAGACCAGCTACGTGTTCGGCAACGCCGACCTCACGCGGTTCTTCTCGCTTCGACGGGAGAGTCCATTTGTCCGCAACGACGGCGCGGAAGGCGACGTCACGCATGCGTTAAAAGGGAATCTCGTGTACGAGCTGCCATTTGGACAGGGCAAACGGTTCGGCAGCAATGCGAGCACGTTGGTCGATCGCGTCATCGGCGGTTGGCAGGTGGCGAGTGGCGTGCGCGTACAGAGCGGGCAGCTCGTGAATCTCGGCAACGTCAAACTGGTCGGGACGACCGTGAAGGAGTTGTCGAAGATGTACAAGGTCCGCATCGACGCCCAGCGCCGAGTGTGGATGCTGCCGCCGGAGATCATCGACGAGAGCGTGAAGGCGTTCAGTGTGGACCCGGTGTCGGCCACCGGCTACGGCACGCTGGGGCCGCCGAGCGGCAGATACATCGCGCCCGCCGACAGCTTCGAATGCATCGAGACGGTTCGTGGCTACGGCGACTGCGGTTTGCGCAACGTCGTGTTGACGGGCCCGATGATCAAGCAGTTCGACATCGGCGTCGCCAAGCGCGTGCGGTTTGTCGGCCAGGCCAGCGCCGAGTTCCGCATCGATGTGTTGAACGCATTCAACAACGTCAACTTCGTGCCGGTGAGCGGAATGGTGAACGGCGTCACGACCAACAACGCCAACAACCGCGCCAACGGCGCCAATCCCGACGACTACGATGTGACGACGCTGACAGGGGCCGAGACCGCCCGCGTGGTCTCGCTCGTCGCGCGCTTCCGCTGGTAATACAGGTTCTACGGGTTCTACGGGCTCGACGCATCGAATCTGTAGAACCTGAACTTGCAGAACCAGAACCTGTAGAACCTGTAGAACCTGCAGGACCCGTAGAACCTGCAGGACCCGTAGAACCTGGACAATTGCGATGTCGTCCGTGATTCGAGCTGCTTCCCTGGCGAGCGCGGCGGCGACTATCTGCGCCCTGGCGATCGCTTCCGACCCGGCCGCCGCGCCACCTCAAGCGGGCGCAGCGCCACAGCAGATCTCCCTTGAACTCCGCGAGGGCACGTCGATGGCGGCCGCCCTCTCGCCCGACGGCCGGACGCTCGCCATCGACCTACTTGGCAGCCTGTGGACTTTGCCCGCCGAGGGCGGTAAAGCGCGACGCATCACCGATGAATACATGGACGCCCGCCAGCCGGTGTGGGCGCCGGACAACCAGCGGATCGCCTTTCAGGGTTACCGCGATGGCGTCTGGCACATCTGGGTGGTGAATGCTGATGGCAGCGCACTGACCGTCGTGACGTCCGGCCCATTCGACGACCGTGAACCCTCGTGGTCTCGAGATGGGAGCCGCATTGCTTTTTCGTCGGACCGCTCTGGCAATTACGACATCTGGGAGCTCCACGTCGGTACCGGAGCCGTGCGCCAGATTACGCGCAACGCCGCGAACGACTTCGGCCCGGCGTGGTCGCCGACCCGTTCGACGATTGCCTTTGTTTCCGATCGCGAGGACCGTAGTGGAGTCTGGAGCGTTGACCCGAGCACAGGCACCGAAACGGTCGTTGCTGCGGTCCGCGGTTCGGTGAACGCGCCGTCGTGGACTCCCGACGGGTCGAAAGTCATCTACAACCTCATTGCAGCGGGCCAGAGCCACCTGATGCTCGACGGTCGCGCGATCACAGGGCAAGAAGACGTCTTTCCCTTCCGCGCGCAATGGGCGTCTCCAACCGACGTGATCTATACGGCCGACGGGACGATCAAAAAGCGCTCGATTCTGACCGGGCAGGTCGAACCGGTCGAATTCCGAGCGGAGGTGTCGTTTGCGCGAACGCCGTATCAACGCAGGTCGCGTGATTTCGATTCCCGCGCGGCCCGTCCGGTGCGCGGCATCATGGCGCCAACGCTTTCGCCCGACGGGACGCGGGTCGCCTTTGTTGCAGTTGGCGATCTCTGGGTCATGCCCCTTGGCGGTGAAGCGCGACGTCTCACCAACGATCGCTTTGTCGAGATGGATCCGACGTGGTCGCCAGACGGCCGCGCGCTGGCCTTTTCTTCCGACCGTGCAGGCTCGATGGACCTCTGGGTCCGCGACATGGAGAGTGCAACCGATCGGAAGGTCGCCTCTGACGCGACCAAAGCCTCGTGGGCGCCGAGAGGTACTGAGATTGCGTATGTGACCCACGATGGCGCGATCGGTGTCACCGGCAGGAACGCCCCCGTCCATGGCGCGTTCCGCGACCCTGGTCGCCCCACCTGGGCGCCGGAAGGATGGCTCGCGGTCTCGGTGCTGAAACCGTACTCCACCCGATTCCGCGAGGGCACGAATCAGCTGGTGTTGGTGTCGACAACGGGCGCAGCGGATCGACAACTCAATGCCGTGGCGCACCATTCGATTGGGACCCGGGAGCACGACGGGCCGGTCTGGTCGCGCGATGGATCGAAGATGGCGTTTGTCATGGATGGCCTGCTGCAGGTCATGCCAGTGACACCGACCGGCGAAGTCGCAGGGCCGCTGCGTCAGGTCTCGACCGACATCGCCAACTCACCGTCGTGGGCCGCGGACTCGAGGCGTCTGCTGTACCAAACGTCGGATCGTCTGAAGCTTGTCGATGTCAGCGACGGCCGGGTCATCGACGTGCCAGTCAACCTGACCTGGCAGCCGGCGATCCCCACGGGCCGAACCGTCGTACACGCAGGCCGCCTGTTCGACGGTCGCACATCGACGCTTCGGACCGGGTTGGACATCGTCATTCGAGATAACCGAATCGAGCGCGTGGTCGAACACCGCAACGGCCTGCACGAGGGTCGCGTCATCGACGCGAGCAACGACGTCGTCATGCCTGGCCTCATCGAGATGCATACGCATCTCAGCAAGAACTACGGCGAAGCGCTGGGCCGCATCTGGCTGTCCTACGGCATCACGTCGATTCGCAATCCCGCAGCGAACGCGTACGAGGGTCTCGAAGATCGCGAAGCGATTGCTGCCGGCGTTCGCATCGGCCCTCGTATCTTCACCACCGGCGCCCCGTTCGACGGCTCGCGCATCTACTACTCGGGTGGTGTGGCCGTGAACGGCGACCGCCAACTCGCGCTGGAGCTCGAACGTACTCCTGAGCTCGACTACGACTTGATCAAGACCTATGTCCGCCTGAACGACAGCACTCAGAAAGAGGTCATTGAGTTCGCGCACCGGCGCGGCCTGCCGGTCACGTCACACGAAATCTATCCGGCGGTGGCATCTGGGGCCGACGGCGTCGAGCATTTTCGCGGAACCAGCCGTCGTGGCTACTCGCCAAAGGTCACGGGCCTGAACCGCAGCTATCAAGATGTGATTGATCTGTTGACCGCCTCGAAGATGACGATCACCCCGACGCTCGGCATTTCTGGGTGGTTCCCGCTCGTCCTCGCAAGAGATCCATCCAGAATTGACGATCCCCGATTCCGCACGCTGTTTCCTGCATCGGTCGTCAGCGATATGGAACGGTTGGCGAAGAGCGCTCGGCCGGAGGAGCTTCCCGGACGCGAGGCCGCCATGCGGCCATTTGCGGAGACACTGAGGCGGATCGTCCGAGGTGGCGGCGTCGTACTCGCTGGAACCGATTCGCCGATCTTCCCGTATGGACTTGCGTTCCACACCGAGCTCGAGATCTTTGCGCAAAGCGGACTCACCGCGTTCGAAGTGCTTCAGACCGCGACCACTGGCGCGGCAGAAGCCCTCGGAGAGGCGTCGAATCTCGGATCGGCCGAGGCGGGGAAGCTGGCCGACCTCGTGATCGTGACGGGGGATCCCCTCGCCGACATCAAGAACGCCAGAAAAGTGCGCACCGTCATCAAGGGCGGCGAAGTGTATTTTCTCGAAGGCCTGTTGAGGCGCAACTAGGCAAGCGAGTCAATCGTCCGGCAGTTCGGTGAGCGGCGGTCCGGGCCTGGCGACAAACCAGTCCACGCGCCCGACGCCCGGTCGCCGTTCGTACGCATGCACCCAGTGGCGCCCAACGCGTTGGGCCAGGTGAGAAAGAACCAGGGCCCACACGCTTCCACCGAACCCCGCCCCGAAGCTGCTCGCCGCAAACGCTCCGGAGTCGAGCGCCAGCTCCACGAGCGTTCGAGTCTGTGGCACCTGATTGCCCAACAGGCGGTCGGCATCTGACTGAGAATCGGCCGCCAGCCTCCGGAGTGCCTCCGCATCGGCTGTCGCAAACGCCTGTGCGGCCGCGGGCACTCGACGATCCTCTCGCACGAAGTGGTCGAGGCGGCTCTGGAGCGCGCCGCTCGTGAAGCCGCCACCGGGTGCGTGGTTCACTAGCTCGCGCAGCTTGTCGGCCGCTTCGGGATTCGAATCGAGCGCCTCGCCGAGCGACCGAGCCGGCGTCCCCGTCTGCGAATTCCAGATGTCGAGCAGAACCTGCGTCGCCCGTGACGCGCGATTGTAGAGCTCGCGCACGCCGCCGGCCTTGTCCGCGTGGACGCCACTCGAGACGACGAGAAACGCCCACTCGGGCGGCATGACGACGTCATTGATGTGGTGAACCGGGACGAAGCGATATTGGCTCACATGTCCGGCCCGGCACGCCAGGATGGCCGCGTGATCCTCGCTCCCGCCCAGCGTGCCCACACCCGACGAGCTCGGCAACGCGCGGTAGCTGAGGCCGTTCTCAACGCAACCGAGATACCACGCTCGGTCCTGCGTCGAGTTGATGTTCGCACGCCACTCCGGACGCCGATCCAGTGACGCGCGACGGATCAGTGCCGACGCGATGCCGACAACCAGCGCGCTCGAGCTGCTGACGCCTGCTGCACGCGGAAGATCGCTCAGGATCGCGATCTCGGCGCCGAGCTGGGCCTCCGGAAAGTTCAAGCCCAATCGTCTGGCGACAACGCTCGCGTAGTGGTCGAGCCCCGGGCGCGGCGGGCGGTTCGACGCCAGATCGATTGTCGCAACTTCGTTGTCCGATAGATCGATCACCCGGACGATGCGGTCGGGTCGTGGACACGCGGCGACCGCAATGCCGCGGGGCACGGTACAGAGCAGCGATCGCCCACCGGCGTAGTCGGTGTGCTTGCCAAAGATCTCGATTCGCCCCGGAACGAACCAGAGCCAGTCTGGAGCCGAGCCGACGTCTCGACGAAACCCATGATCGGCCAGCTCGATCAATGCGGCGCGCGACGCCGCGTCGTCGCTGCTCATGCCGAGACCCAAGAACTGGTGTGCGGAGTGCTGATGGGTCACGGCGTCGCGTGCCGGCCTGCGAGTTCTGCAGTGACTTGCGCGACGTCGGATCGATTCGAGAGGTCCAGAATCGCGCCGCGGCCGATCACCGCGCGAAACATGACGCCTTGTGCGATCGCGAGGCCGACCGCCTCAGGCAACTCCAATTCGCCGCGCGCAGAGCGGGCGACAGTGCGGCAGGCGTGAAAGATACGCTCGTCGAACCGCCACACGTTCATGCTCACCAGCGCGCGGGGTCCCGCCACTTCGAGTCTGTCGACGCCTGGCTTTTCGAGAATCCCCCGCAGACATCCATCTTCGTCGACATCGAGCAAGGCAAAGGCCGCGACCCGAGCGAGCGGGAATCCGGTGTCACGGATGAGGGCGTCACGCTCAAACGCGACAAGACCGGGACCCTCCAACGCCATCAAGAGGCCGAGGACAGCGGCCGGATAGAGATTGTCGGCGTTGAGGACGAGAAACGGATCGCGACCGACAAACGCCTCTGCGGTCAGCAGCGCGTGCGCCGTTCCTTCGGGTGAGTGTTGGCGAGCGAACTCCACGCGGAGTCGTGCCGGTGGCCGCTCCAGCTCGTAGTGGCGCTGGATGTCGTCGTGGTCCTTGCCGATGACGAGGCAGACGGCGTCGCAGCCGGCATCGGCGACCGCGCTGAGGACGAAGTCCAGGAAGGGCCGCCCGTTTTCACCGCTGCCGATCGGCATCAGCGCCTTGTGTCCGGCGGCGGCCGCGTGTTCCTGGTCGTGCGTCAGGTGACTGGTCGGGTCAGCGCGACGCATTCGCTTTCCGGCGCCGGCGGCCAGCACGACGGCCTTCGCGAGACGCGACTGGGGCATCGCGACGGATCTTATTCATGGGTCCGTGTCTTGACATCCTAAAGATTCGGCTTCAGCATCTCCTGCACAGCACGATTGAAGTCGCGTCCTACGGACGACTGAGGTGACTTGCAGATGCCAAGCCGTTTGAACCGCCTCGTTATCGGCCTCGCCGGTGTCGCTTTCGCCCTCGCGCTCGCCTTCACGTCACAACCTGCGACAGGTCAGGCCAAACGGCCGGCGCGTACGCCAGACGGCAAGCCGAATCTCAACGGCATCTGGCAGGCGCTCAACACGGCCAATTACGATTTGCTTGCACATCAGGCGCGACCCGCCATGGCGATGCGTCCTGGGCCGGTGAATCCCGTTCCGGCCAAAGAGGTGGTCGCACTTGGCGCGGTCGGCGCGGTCCCCGCGGGAGTTGGCGTCGTCGTCGGTGACGAGATTCCCTACAAGCCCGAAGCCGCGGCCAAGAAGAAAGAGAACCAGGCCAACTGGCTGACTTTGGATCCCGAGATCAAGTGTTACCTCCCGGGCGTTCCGCGCGCCAACTACATGCCGTTCCCGTTTCAGATTCTCCAAAACGAAAAGGCCATCTTTTTTGCCTACGAGTATGCGGGCGCCGTTCGAAACATCTATCTCACCGATCCTGGTCCGGCGTCGATCGACGCGTGGATGGGGCAGTCGGTCGGCCGATGGGAGGGCGACACGCTCGTCGTGGACGTCACTGGCTTCAATGACCAGTCGTGGTTCGATCGTTCCGGCAACTTCCACAGCGACAAGCTCCACGTCGTGGAGCGCTACACACCGCTCGGTCCCGATACGCTGCATTACGAGGCGACGATCGAAGATCCGGAGGTGTTCACGAGACCCTGGACGATCAGGATGCCGCTTTACCGTCACGTCAACGCGGACGCGCGTCTCAACCAGTTCAAGTGCGTCGAGTTCGTCGAAGAGCTGATCTACGGTCAATACCGGAAGGAACCCGTCAAGTGATCGATCGGGCAGGAGGCATTCGAATGAAGCGGACCTTTCAGCTGTGCGTCGCGGTGATCGTGGCGGCAGGCGTCGCGGCATTGCTCGCGCCGTTGCCGGTGAGCGGACAGGCGAACGGTGAGAGGGCCTGGAGCGTGCCTCGCCTCCTCGACGGTCGCCCGGACCTGCAAGGCATCTGGACCAATGAGACGATCACGCCCCTCGAGCGGCCCAACATCACGAGCGCCGTGTTGACCGAAGCCGAAGCCGCCAGGCTCGAGAGGCAGGTTGACGCCAGAGTCGAGCGACTCGCACAGCCGAGCAATCCGGAACGGCCTGCACCGCCGAAGGGAGGCGATGGCTCGACAGGAGCGGCTGGAAACGTCGGTGGCTACAACAACTTCTGGCTCGATCCTGGCAACCGCGTTGCCGTGGTCAACGGGGAGCGGCGAAGCTCGCTCATCACCGATCCACCGGACGGCCGCGTCCCGCCTCTCACTGACCAGGCGCGCCAGCGGGCGGCCGATCGCGCGGCGGCGATGCGAGGAAGAGGCGCGTACGATCACCCGGAGTTCCGACCGCTGGCCGAGCGTTGCATTCTCTCGTTCGGCCCGACGACGCCGATGATTCCCAACTACTTCTACAACAACAACTACCAGATCGTGCAGACGCCCGATCACGTCATGATCCTGATGGAGATGGTGCATGACGCGCGCATCATCCGGATTGGCGGCAAGCATCTGCCGAGCCACATCCGGCCATGGATGGGTGACTCCATCGGACACTGGGAAGGGGACACGCTCGTCGTGGACACGACGAACTTCCCGCTGCAGCAGCCGTTCCGGGGCGCCTCGGAGAACCTGCATGTGATCGAGCGCCTGACGCGCGTGTCAGCCGATTCGATCGTCTACAAGTTCACGGTCGAGGATCCCACGACGTTCACGCGGTCTTGGAGTGGCGAGATTCCGTTCCGACAAAGTGACGAATTGATTTACGAGTACGCGTGCCACGAAGGCAACTACGCACTGGGCAACATTCTCAGAGGCGAGCGCCAACGAGAGCAAGAGGCCGCTGCCAAAAAACAGGACTGAATGGACGGGGCACGATTAGAATAGGTCTTACGGAAACTGAGGACCCTACGATGTCGAGACGAATTCTTGTTGGACTAGTCGGAGTGGCGTTGAGCGCGGTGGCCGGGTCCAGGGTCGCTGCCCATCACGCATTCGGCGCCGAGTTCGACCCGAACGATCCGATCCGGCTGCAGGGAAAGATCGTCAAGGTCGAGTGGGTCAATCCGCACGCGTGGATTCACGTCGAAACCAAAACGCCTGCCGGCAACGAAGTCTGGATGGTCGAAGGCGGGACGCCGAACACGCTCACCCGACGCGGGATCACCAAGGCCGAGCTCACGCAGTTCATCGCGCAGGGCACCGAGGTCATCGTCGACGGCTACCGCACGAAGGATAAGTCGGTGAAGCGCGCCAACGGCCGCGACGTCACGTTCACTGATGGCCGCAAGTTATTCATGGGCTCGTCGGGAACGGGCGCACCGCGGGACGGCAGGGATGCGACCGAGACTCCTCCTCCGACCAAGAAGCCGCCAGGACGGTAGGTAGAGCAGGGATCGGGGATCAGGGATCGGGGATCAGGGATCAGGGATCAGGGATCAGGGATCGGGGATCAGGGATCGGGGATCAGCGTCGATCCCCGATCACCTCTTCAAGAAAAGCCGATCCATCGTCCCGCGGCGGCGACGGTGAACCACAGCAGCAGCGAAATCACCGCGACCGCACGCCGCGTGAGCGGTGAGATCTGCCCGTCATCCGCAGCCGCCACGCGCCGCCGGATGGTCAGCGCAAAGAGCGTCGCCACCGGGAGCGTGCTGATCTTCACCCAGAAGGCTTGGCTGTAGTAGCACTTGATGGCCTCGGACAGGAAGAGGCCCATCCCGGTCAGGATCATCACGGCGAGGCTGCCGAGAAACCACGGGTGCGCTTCCCGCGCGACTTCGGCGACCGACCGAAGACGGAGTCCAACACCCAGCATCCGAAGGTCGAGCACAAGCACTGCGCCGCCAATGGCTCCCAGCGCAATGAGGTGCACCGATTCGATGACCGGGAACAGCCACTGTGAATCGCGGATGATCTGCCCGATCGCCGATGCTTCACACCATTCAAAAAACGGCAGGAGCGACATCAGCCCTCGTCACATTCCGAGTATTACTGCGGGCCAGGGTTGACCACGCACCCAGCAGCCCAGTTGATGAATGCCGACTGCGGCTGGAGATCGCAGTCGAACCAGTTGTAGGCAATCATCCGGCCGGCGACGATGATGGCCGCCCATAACACGAGCGAGATCACCGCGGCCATTCGAGCCGGCCGCGGCGTCACCACCAGGTGATCCCAGTCCGACAGGCGACGATACACGCGCGAGTTGAAGAACCACACATTCAGTCCCGCCAGGATCAGAAAGATCACCTTCGCGCGGAAGAACACGCTCTGATACGTCCGGACCGGAATCGCGTAGAACAGCAGCAATCCCGTAATGACCATCACGACAAACCCCACGACCGACCACGGAAGCAGCTTCGCGACTTCTGAGACCGGGGTCTGTTTGAACGCGAGCCCGAGCAGGCGAAGATCGAGGATGAACGCGAGTCCCACGAACGCGCACAGCGTCAGCACGTGCGCCGACTCCACCATGGGGTACATATACAGGGATTCGTGCAGCGCAATGCTGCCGTTGGTTGCGGCAAGCCATTCGCAGAACGCCAGCAGCGACATGAACGACTATCGGCTGGACTGCTGCGCCTGAATGAACTGGCGATGACAGTTCGTGCAGACGCCATAGATCTCCGCACCCAGATCGAATACGGCCGCGGCGTTTTTTCCCTCAGCGGCCTTCGACGCCTTCTCGCTGAGGTCGATCAATTGTTGAGCCAGCTTCATCCACTCCTCGTTGCCGCCGGCTCGGGCAGGCAGCAACAGCAAGTTGCCGGACTCCGCGAGGGCCAGCGCGCCATTCTGCACGGCGGCCCACTCTTCGTCGGAGGCCGGAGCGATCTCCGTCGTTCCACTCGGCGTGATGACGGTGCCGACGGCCTCCCAGACTACATCGGCGGCGGGATCGACGATGGCATTCATCAGCTGTTTGGTGGTGGCCACGCTCCGAAACGGCGGCCCCGTCGGGCCGGCGGCGCGGCAGCCGGCGAGCAAGCAGCCGACGGCCACGACCGCGAGTCGGGTGTGCATGAGGGTGCATCTTAGTCGACGGGATCGGAGAAGGGAATCGGCGGACGAAGAGCCCAAAAGCCGCTGCGATCCCTGTGCGCGCCGCACGCTAAAACAGTGCGGCGCATGCGCCAGTATGGCACATATGCACACCTCTCTCGATCCAGAAGATTCTCACTAAAGACTTTGAAAAGAAGGGCTTAGATGAGTTTGATCCGAGTGGCACTGATGTCGCTCTCTCAGGAGCGCTTCCGGCGCGATCACGCGCTGGCGCTTCTGGAGAATCTCGATGCGACGCTCCCTCGTGACCCTGGTGCTCGGTGCCGTCGTGATGAGCGTGCCCAACCTGGCCGCCGCTCAGCAGCCGGCGACCGTCGGATTGGCCGGCGCCCTGGCGGCCGCCGATCTCGCGACCTCTGATCTCGCGCCCGCAATCGCGGCGTCGAGCACGACGAGGGAGGAAGCCCAGCCGAGATTCGAGACACGTCGCTCCGGCAACCGCGCAGGCCTCGCGGCGCTCTCAGTAACGTCAGCAGCGCTCCAGGGCCTCGATGCTTATACGACACTGACGGCAATCAAACACGGCGCCGTGGAGGCCAATCCGCTGATGCGTGGCGCAGTTCGCAACCCCGCGGTGCTGATTGCGGTGAAGTCTTCGATGACGGCGGCGACGATTTACGCGGCACAGCGTCTCTGGCCTCGCAACAAGGTGGCCGCGGTCGCGCTGCTGGCGGTGAGCAACGGCGTGATGGCCACGGTCGTCGCTCATAACATGTCGGTAATTCGCCAGCTGCGGTAAGCGAGGCGTTAGGCCTCGCATCACTCACAGGCCCCGGGGTGGGCCGGGTAGGCCGGGTGGGCAAGCAGACCGCTGCGCTCGAGCGTGAACCCCAAGAGGGCAAAAGAGGCGACCGGAAGACCGGTCGCCTCTTTTGCGTTTAGCAGACGACGCAGCGGTTGCTGTTCTTTGAGCCCAGCTTCTCGAGCAGGGCCACGATCTCCGGCATCGGCGAGACGCGCTGCACGGGACCGTTGGCCATGTCTGCAGTAGTCTGACCGCTTCGAGCGACGGCGGCGACATCGGCGCCCTTGCTGACCAGGTAAATGATCATTTCCTTGTCGCCCCGTGCCGCGGCGTGGTGGAGCGGCGTATAGCCGTCGTTGTCGCGGCTGTTGACGTCGGCGTGGAGCTCCTCGACGAGGTACTTCATCACGCTCATCCATGCATCAGGCGCGTGCCGATGCGCGTTGCCCGCGAACCCTTCGCCATACTCGATGCCAGCGACGGCGTGAATCGCGTACGCGCCCGGGCCGCCGTACGGAATTGGCGGCGCGTCGTACCTGCGCATGCCGGGCTCGGCGGCCGGCATGATCGCGCCACCGGCGCCAGCTGGCTGTCCTCCTCCGGCGGCGCCCGGAGGCGGTCCCCCTCCGCGTCGAACCTGCTGCCGAGGCGCGGTGGTCGGAATGTCTGGATCCGCTCCATAGGCCGCCAGCAGTTTCATCGCCATCAGATCCGTGCCGTACGCGGCGCGCCAGAAGGCGGTCGAGCCTGAGGTGTCAGCCAGACCGCAGTTGCGGTTCCCGCATCCGGTGTAGACCAGATACCAGGGGTGAGAGGTGATGCGATGGTTCACGTCGGTGCCCTTCTCCAGCAATGCCTGCATCACATCCAAGTAGGTCGCCTTCTGCAGCTCCATCTCCTGCGGCTGCGGGAAACGTGTACGTGGCTGCCATGGCACGTTGGCGGCGGCCCAAAGCGGCGTCACACCGTTGTTCCTGGCGGCCAGATTGGGGTTGGCGCCGCGTTCGACGAGCAGCATCGCCACATCGAACTGCCCATTGATGATGGCGGTGACGAGCGCGCTCGTTCCGTCGCCCGCGTTGACCTTGTCGATGTCGGCGCCGCCGTCGAGCAGCGCACGCGCAGCCTCGATGTGCCCTTGTCGAGCCGCGTGGAGGAGCGCCGTCATTCCCCCCTTGGTCGCGACCGGCGGGTTGATCTCCTCGGGGTTGAAACCGCGAGGATTGGCTTCGGGGTTATTGGCATCCGGAGGAGGGATCTTTCCGGAACGGAACAGCTCCCGCGACGCCTCCACCGCGGCTCGCACCTGGCTCGGCGTTGGCTTCACTTCGGAGTCCTTGCCGATGAAGCCCTCGATGACTTTGCGCTGTCGCTCGTTCGATGCGCGATCGAGCGCCCCCTGCTTGGCGACGTCGAGGACCTTTGTCGTCAGATTCGCATCCGCGCCGCCGCTTAAAAGCGTCTTGACGGCGTCGCCCCGGTTCAGCGCCGCGGCGAACATCAGCGGCGTCTGTTCCCATTCGGACTCCCGCGTGTTCACGTCCGCCTTGTGATCGATGAGCATCTTGATCACGTCAGCGCCGCCCGAAGCCGCCGCTAAGTGAAGCGCCGTGACCCCGCTCGAAGTCGATCGCGCCTTGACATCGGCCCCGGCGCGCAGCAGCGTCGCCGTGACGGCGGCGCTCCCGGCCCTGCTGGCGACATGGAGCGGCGTGTACTGGCCGATGCGGGTGACCGCCGAGACGTCCGCGCCCGCGCGGATCAACATCTCGGCCATCTCCTTGTCGCCCCGCTCGGCGGCCCAGTGGAGTGCCGTCATGCCGTCGCCCTGTGCCGCGCCCACGTCTGCGCCCTCCCTGATGAGCGTTTGCAGGGCCGCCCGATCGCCGCGCATGGCTGCGTCAGCGACCGGAGAACGAGCCGGAGCGGCATTGAGCGCGGCGGTGACGAACAAAACCAAAGCGAGATTGAGGGGAAGACGGCGTCGCATTTCGTTCTCCTCGAGTGGAGAGCGCCGGATCGGACCGCCGCTCTCTGTTCAATCACTAGACCGCAGCGGTGGTGGAGCCTGTCCAAGCCAGCGAGAACTCGCCAGCGCTGTCGCCAAACTGGCTCATGTCCTCAATCCCGAGCTGACGCAGGAGCGTCAGCATCACGTTCGCCATCGGCGTGCCGTCTGGGGCTTTGAGGTGAAGGTTGCCCTTCAGGAAGCCGTTGGCCCTGCCGAGCAGCATCAGCGGGCATCGACGGTGATTGTGGATGTTCGGGTCGGCCATCGGCGAGCCCCAGATGATCATGGTCTTGTCCAGCAGGCTGGTGTCGCCCTCCATCGAGGCCTTCAGCCGATCCAGCAGGTACGGCAACTGGCCGACGCGGTACTTGCAGATCTTGTTGAACTCCATGATCCGCTCTTCGCGATCGCCGTGGTGCGACGAGGGGTGGAACGGCTGGTTCGATCCGCTCTCTGGGAAGACGCGGTTCTGCGCGTCACGTCCGGTCTTGAACGAGATGATCCGGGTCATGTCGGTCTCAAGCGCGAGCACCTGGAGGTCGAACAGCAGGCGCATGTGCTCGGAGAACGAGTCGGGCACGCCGCGCGGGGCATCCGGCAGCTCGCGGGCTTCGCCGCTGCTGTTTCGAGCCTCGACCGCCTGAATGCGGCGCTCGATCTCGCGGACGTGTGTGAGATAGCGATCAAGGCGCGTGCGGTCTGCCGGTCCCAGCTCCTTGCGGACGTCGGCGACTTCGCCGGCGATCCAGTCGAGGATGCTGCGGCGGCTTTGACGGCGAGCCGCGCGGTCCTGTACCGATCCGCCCGATCCAAACAGCAGGTCAAAGGCGACCCGTGGATCGCGAATCATCGGCAGGGGTTCGTTTGGCGAGGCCCAGCTGATCGAGTCGGTGTAGGCGCACGAATAGTTGTAGGTGCAGCCGCCCGCTTGATCGAGATTCTCGATGCAGAACTGCATCGAGGGCAGCGGCGTGGCCTGGCCGAATCGCTGCGCGTAGAGCTGGTCGAACGAAGTTCCCGCCCAGATGTCGGACCCTTGCGTCTGCTTTGGGTGCGACTGCGTGAGGAAGACCGCGCTCGAGCGGAAGTGGTCGCCGCCGATTTCAGGGGCCGTAAACGCCTCGGCCATCCGGACGTCGGTGTTGCTGACGATGGTCAGGTAGTCGCGGTAAGGGGCGAGCGAGCCCAACGCGCTGTCGGCCGAGAACTTGAAGTCCGGTCCCGTGGTGTCCGGGGCATACAGGAACTTCGAGGCTCCCCATTTGTTGCACCCGGCGAGGCCGTGAACCTCCTCGATGCAGATCAGCCGAGTCCGATCGATGGTCGCCTTGGCCCTGCCGCCGGCGCCTTGTGCGGCCACCATTGCGTCCAGGAACGGAAGGGCTACCGTGGCACCCAACGCGCCCCGAATGAACGTGCGCCGGGGCATGTGCTGACCAGTAATGAACTCCATCGTCTCGGTCTCCTGTGACTAGTGCTGTCCGCTGACCTTCGTGGTTTCGGTCGTGGTCGCCTCTGGCTCCACGCGCCGCATGCGAAACGCGTCGGACTTCACGACGCCGATGATGAACGACGACATCTTGTAGTCGGTAGTGGCCGCGGCCTTCGCGATGGTTCGAACAGCCGGCTGGTCGTAGTACTCGAGACGACGTCCGAGCGCGTAGGCCATCAGATTCTCGGTAAAGGTGCGCACGAGTGGCACCGGACGCCTGAGCAGCGCGGCGACGAGCTCGCCTGGCGAGGTGACGCGCGTTCCGTCATAAAAATCGCCGGCGGTGTCGAGCGGCATGCCATTCTCGCGTTGACGCCACTTGGCAGTGACATCAAAGTTGTCGAGGGCGAGCCCGATCGGATCCATGAAGCGATGACAGGCATTGCATGTCGGGTTGGTGCGATGGACCTCCATCCGTTCACGTGTCGTGAGCAGTCGGCCGTCGCGAGACTCTGCCGCGGCATCGAGATCCGGCACATCCGGCGGTGGGGGTGGTGGCGGTGTTCCCATGAGCACCTCCATCACCCATTTGCCGCGCAGAACCGGCGAAGTGCGGTTGGCGAGAGATGTTTGCACCAACATGCTCCCCTGGCCGAGGACGCCGCGTCGAGAGCCGTCGGGGTAGGTGATGCGCCGGAACTCATTCCCGATGACTCCCCTGATGCCGTAGTGGCGGGCGAGCGGCTCATTGAGGAACGTGTAGTTGGCGCGGTAGAGGTCAAGCAGACTTCGGTCCTCGGCGACGAGGCTGTTGAAGAAAAGCTTGGTCTCAGTCCGCATCGCGTCGGCGAGGCTCTCGTCGAAGTTCGGGAAGAAGTTTGGATCCGGATGCACCTTGTCGATGTCCTGGAGGCGCAGCCACTGGGCCGCGAAGCGCTCGCCCAGTGCGGCCGCTCGTGAATCGGCCAGAAGGCGACGCGCCTGCTTTTCGAGACCGGCAGCCGACGACAACTCCCGGCGGGCCGCGGCTGCGACGAGCTCCTTATCCGGCGGTTGACCCCAAATCAAGAACGACAGCCTCGACGCCAAATCGACATCGGCGACACGATAGGTGCCGCCGGTCCGTGCGTCGGTCGGCGCGCGCTCGAGACGGAAAATGAAATGCGGGCTCGACAGAATCGCTTCGAGCGACGATCGGACCCCCGCCTCGAAACCCCCCTTCGCGGCGCCCTTCTCGTAGAACGGCATGAGCCGATCGACTTCGGCGGAGGTCAGCGCTCGCCGGTAAGCCTCGCCGCTCATTCGCGTCACGATCTGACGCGCGCACGGACGCTCCTCTTGGGCCGAGACGGGGCGGCAGGTAAAGATCGTCTGCCGGCTCGGCGTCATCGAAATGCCGGTGACCCTGTTCGGCCCGCGCACGACGAGATCTCGCAAGTGGGGCAGGGTCGTAATCCCGCCTCCACCAGATCCGCCGCCCGCATACGACCAATCGTGCGGCCGGATCAGATCTTCGTACGGTCCGTCGAGCCTGCGCACAAACGCCGCCGCGACGTTGTGCTGACCGGCACGAACGAGAATCGGCTCGGTCCACATCGGCGTCGCGCCGCTGCCGTCGGCGGCGATGGCGGGACCATTCTCGAACGGGACGAGCGCCACGCGCTCGCCGTCAATCGACAGGTCGATGTCTTCGAAGCGGGTGTTGTCGCCCGAGGTGAAAGACAGCTGGAACGAGTACTCCGCGTCGGCGGGGAACACATGCTCCACGACCATGCCGCCGCGCGTGCCGTAGGGCGTCCCCTCGACGTGATTCCACGGATGCTGCGATAGATACGCCGGGTTCGTGTAGGTGTGATCGAGCGTTGGAGCGTCCTTGTCGCCGACCGCCATGCGACTGATGTCAGCGGCCGCATTCAGGTACGCGTCGAGCAACATCGGCGAGAGCGTCTGCTCGTCGGCAATGTTGTCGAAGTTTGCGCTCATCGTGTCGAGCGGAAGCCAACTGCCCGCGTTCACGTCCAGACCGAGCAGCTCGCGGATCGCGCTCGAGTACTCCGGACGATTGAGCCTCTGGAATGTACGTCCGCCTGGATTCGGATTCGCCGCCGCCGCGGCATCGACCTTCGATTCAAGCGCCGCAACGAAGGCCTGAAGCACCGCAGGTTCTGGACGAAAGGCGCCGGGCGGAGGCATCAACCCCGCCTGCAGCTTGCGGATCATCTTCTCGGTGATCTCCGCGTGATCCGCGGCGGTCGCCAGATCGAACGCTGCCAGCGACAACTCTCCGGCCCGGCCACGCTCGCTATGGCAGCCGGCACAGTAGCGCTTCACCAGTACGTTTTGATCGGGCGCCGGTACTGCGTGCGATGGGACCGGCGACGAGGGGCGCGCGACGGCAGGCTTCGCGGGTGCGGCCGCCTTCTGAGCAACGCTGCTCGTGGAAGAGAGCCCCAGACCAAGAATCAAAATTCCAGCGCTGACTCCAATAGTCCGTTGCACGCTAGCCGACCTCGCGACGAGACGGGTCTGGAAACAGACACACCAAACAGAATGTTTGGGCATGACTATATACCCATCCCGACTTTTCCGCACCACAGAAAACACCGCAAGCTCAACCTCCACTGTGCTTTGGAGACGTTCGAAGACACTCAATCAGGTTTCAGACTCTTTCCTACCAAGCTTCGTAGGCCATGTTTGGAATTCGCACACCGACGCCACGAACGGGCGCGCAAACCGCCACGTTAGTGGGGTCGAAATCCTGTAAATTCGGCCGGTAAACTCATTAACCTTTCGCTTTTGCAAGCCGATAAGGTGGCTGTCGGATTTTGGCCGGCTCCTTGCCTGGTTGGGGGGTCGTTCGCGAGCGGTGGTCAAGAAGCTCTCGAGAATTCATGAGGCTGCATTCGTTGCGAATCCTTGTAAGTGAGAGGGCGAAGCTCTGTGTTGATCCGCACCATTCTGTCGGCGCATTCCAGGCTTTACCCGATGGCGGCGCCTGACAGCTCATGGCTTCGGTCCGCGCTCACCCTGGCGGTGATTGGCAGCGGCTGCGGCTCGCAGGCATCACCTGCGGGCGCGGTCGTGCCCCAATACAACCGCGACACGGGGCGGCTGACCTCCATTGAGGTTGACCGGGACAAGGACGGGAAGTTCGAAGCGCGTGCCTTCATGGACGGCACAAGGATCCAGCGCATCGAAATCGATGAGAACGCCGACGGGAAGCCGGAGCGATGGGAGTACTACAGCCCGCTCGCCACGTCGGGATCGAGTGACGCCGTGATCGTGCGTGCAGAAGAAGCCTCCGACACCACAGGGAAGGTTGCGCGGTGGGAATACTACGAGGCAGGACAGATCACCCGCGTCGACGAGGACGTCGACGAGAACGGTCGAGTCGACAAGTGGGAGAAATATCGTGCAGGTCGGCTCGCGTCAGTGGAGCTGGATCTGTCGGGAAGCGGCAAGCCGGAACGCCGACTGGTCTATCAATCGGACGGAAGTGTGACAACGCAGGCAATTTCGGACGCGACGCGCGTCGCCGGCAGTTGACAGTGTGCGAGTCCACTCGCTATTCTGTCGTTCCCCCAGTGAGGTCGACAACCCTGCTTAGAGAGTAGGTTCTATGATTCGGGTGAAACGTCTCCTCGCTCTGTCGCTTGGTGCGACGCTGATCATGACGAGCGTGCCGACGCATGCGGATAATCTGCGGGCCGCTGATCAGAACACTGGATCACTTGCCGGACGGGCCACACGGGAAGCCGATCCGCCGTATAGCAACTACTCGGTGCGCGCGCGTTTAGTGTCGGGAGGCTCGGGCAATACCGTGCCGCTTGGTCCCGATGGACGCTTCGCGATCACCGGCTTGATCTTCCCCGGTGACTATCTCATCGAGCTCATCAACAACGCGCAGGGCGACGTGGAGTGCACCGAGGGCCCCTTTAAGAACCCGAAAAGCAACATCAACATCTCCTGTGGCAAGGCGCCGGCGGCGATGTGGCTCACCCCGCTCGCTGCAGGCTTGGCGGCGACTCTCGGCGTCGCGACGCAGAGCAACGGTCAGTAACGTCGGCGCATAACCCGCGCGACTCGTAGTGGACTCCGAACCTCGGTTCGGAGTCCTTCTCCTTCCGCCTTTTTGCATTTCGACACCGTGCGACGTTGTCTAGCCCTCTCGTGGGTGATGCTGGCGTTAGCGCCGACTTTGGCCGCGGCTCAGGCGATGGAGGGGGCTGAGGTGCCCGAGCGCGCCGGCGGAACCGCGGCCGACTATCGGTTCCAGATCGGCCCGCTGGGCCTCACGCCAACCCTCGTGATCCAGAACCTCGGCGTCGATACCAACGCCACGCTGTCCGCAGAGGATCCGGTCCGGGATTTCACTTTTCGAGCCACACCAGGCACCAGATATCTGCTCCCGATTCGGCGACTGCGACTGTCCGGCACCAGCACGGTCAGCTTTCAGTACTGGGAGAAGACAAAGTCGCAGCGATCGATTGACGTGCTCAACCAGGCGGAGCTCACCCTGGCTGGCAATCGCGTTCAGCCGCGCGTGTTCGGCCGCTACGGACGGCAGCGGGCTCGACCCAATCTCGAGATCGAAGCCACCGTCGCGCAGTTGGCTCAAGGGCTCGGCGTCGGCGCCGACCTGCGGTTCTCCCCGCGATTCGTCATCCAGCTCGAAGCGGAAGAGAGCCGGGAGGATTTCGAGGATCAGCTCTTCCGGGGCGCGAGCCTGAGTCAGCAGTTGAACCGCACGAGCCAGACCGTCCGCACGAACGCGCGCGTCGCTCTGACTCCGATCACGACCCTCGTCTTGACGGGCGTCAACGTTCGTGAACGGTTTCAGTCCTCGCCCCTTCGTGACGCTGAGAGTCTGACTTTGCATGGCGGTTTTGAAACCAAGCCCTCCGCCTTGATCGCCGGCAAGGTCATGGTGGGCTACCGCCGCTTCAATGCTCTGAGCGCGAGCGTCCCCGATTATCGCGGCCTCGTTGCCGACATCGCCGCGTCGTACACCCTCTTCGATCGGACGCGCTTTGGCATCAGTGGCCGACGGAACCTCGAGTTCTCAGCCGAGACCGACAGCCCGTACTACGTTGGGACGGGTGGCGGCGTCTTGATCACACAGATGCTCGGGCACGGCTGGGACATCCAAGTCGGTGCCGATCGAGACAGGCTGGCCTACCGCACGTTCAGTGCGCCTGCTACCAGCGTCCCCAGTGGTCGAACCGAGCATGTGGAGTCGCTGCGCGGGGGCTTTGGGTTCCATGTTGGAGACACCGCGCGCATCGGCGTCGAGGTGGCGCACGCGGTCCGGCGATCGCCCGTGAAAGCGCTGAGCTATGAAGGCTGGCGCGCAGGAGTGAAGATTACGTATGGCGCTTAGCTGTGTTCGTCTGACGGTTCTGACCCTGATCGGGATGACGTGGCTCCCGGCTTCAGTTTTCGCCGCGCAAAGCGACCGGGTCGTGTCACCGCGAGATCAGCTCACGATCACGGTCTTCAACGAACCGACGTTGACCGGCAAGTACATCGTCGACATGGATGGGACCTTCGAGTTCCCACTGGTAGGACGCTTCAAGGCGGGCGACCTGCGGGCTCGAGAGATCGAGCTCGGGCTGACCAAGATGTTGGCGAACGGCTACATCAAGAATCCGCAGGTGACCGTCCAGATCGAACAGGACGCCAGCCAGCGCGTGTTTGTGATGGGAGAAGTCCGAGCGCCGGGCCCGTATCAGTTTGCCGGCGAGCTCTCCCTCATCGAGGCCCTGGCACGAGCTGGTTCTACCGCGACCACGGCGGCGCCCCAAGTCCTCGTGATTCGACCGGCGCGTGACAACGAGAGCAGCGGCCCGATTCTGCCGAGCGACAAAGCGGATGCTGAAGTCATTCGGATCAATCTCAGCGATCTCCAGTCAGGCGGCCTCACCCGGAGCAACATCACCCTGCGCGACGGCGACACCGTGTTCGTGCCGCGGGCGCAGTTGATCTACATCAGCGGGCAGGTCCGAAACCCCGGTGCCTATCCCGTCGAGTCGGGCATGACGCTGCTTCAGGCTCTCTCGCTCGCTGGCGGGGTGACCGACAAGGGCGCCGCCGGACGCAGCAAGGTCATCCGCGATGTGAACGGCAAAAAGAAAGAGCTCAAGCTGAAGCTGACCGATCTCGTCAAGCCCGGCGACACCATTGTTGTTCCGGACAGATTCTTCTAGGCCCGGAGGCTCCCCTCAGCCACCCCCCGAAACGTCGATCATGAGCCATACACACCACGAACAGCACCTTACCGACTACCTCCGGGTCTTCTACAAGCGTCGATGGACAGCACTCACCGCGTTGCTCGTGGTGTTCCTCACCGGTGCGATCAACTCGCTGCGCACGACGCCGGTGTACGAGGCATCAGCGCCGCTGCTCATCGAGCAGCAGGCGCGAAAGGTCACCTCGCTGGATACCGCGCTGGAACAGCGGGACTATCAGGAATTCGACTTCCTGCCGACGGAGCTCCGCATTCTGCAGAGTCGCGCTCTGGCCAAGCGTGCCGTGCGCGCGATTGGCATTCAACCGGCCACGCCGGTCCCGAGCGTCGAGCGAACCGGCATCGCGGCCGTTTACCACGATGCCCGCGCGTCGGTGTCTCGATTCATCAAGTCGGTCGTCGGCGCGCCGCCGCGGATCGAGCCACCGCCGGCGAACGAGACGACAGCCGAGTCCACCGCGATTGGTGGGTTCCTTGGCGGCCTCTCAGTCGTACCCGTCCGGAACACGCGCGTCGTCAACCTCGCGTACCGATCGTCCGATCCGGAGTTCGCGGCGCGGGCCGTCAACGTGCTGGCCGCGGAGTACATCAAGCAGAGCATCGAGCTGCGGCTCGCGGCGTCGCAAGAAGCGAACGACTGGCTGGGCAAGCAGCTCGAGGATCAGCGCAAGAAGGTCGAAGAGACGGAGAGCGCGCTGCAGCGGTACCGCGAGACACACAGCTCGATTACGACCGAAGACAAGCGGGACATCGTTGTCCAGCGGCTGGCCGATCTGAATGCGGCGGTGACCAAGGCGAAGACCGACCGCATCGACCGTGAAGCCGAATACAACCGCCTGACCATGCTCAAGCAGGATCAGCAGGCGCTGGACGCGTTCCCAGCCATTCTGGCGAACCCCTACGTCCAGCAGTTGAAGACCGAGATCGCCACCCTGCAAAAGCAACAGGCGCTTCTGGCCGCGCGCTACGGCGAACGCCATCCGGAGATGGTCAACGCCACCACTCAACTTCGGACCGCCGAGGCCAAACTCCAGACCGAAATCGATCAGATCGTGGAATCGGTGCGCGGCGATTTCGTGACCGCTCAGGCCCGTGAAAAGAGCCTCTCGGATGCGCTCGACGCTCAGAAGGGGGAAGCGTTGGCGAGCAATCGACGGGGCATCGAGTACGGAGTGCTCGAGCGCGAAGCCGTCAGCAATCGACAACTGTACGAGAATCTTCTGCAGCGAACGAAGGAGTCGACAGTCTCCGGAGGGTTCAAGAGCACCAACATTCAGATGATCGATCGCGCAGAGGTCCCGCGAAGCCCGATTCTTCCGCAGACGTCGAGAGATCTGTTCTCCGCGTTTCTGATCGGATGCGTCGTCGCGGTCGCCTTGGTGTTTGGGCTCGAACGGCTGGACAACCGAATCAAATTGCCTGATGAGATCAAGATGCACCTGAAGGTGCCGTTCCTGGGGATGGTGCCTTCAATTCGCGACAAATCAGCCGCGCAGTTGCTGAGCCTGGGCACGCCGCCGGCGTTTTCGGAGGCGATCCGCGCCATCCGGACGTCGGTGATTTTCTCGTCACCTGACGAGAAGTCGCGATCGGTGCTCGTGACCAGCACCTCGCCCCACGAAGGCAAGACGATCGTGGCCAGCAATCTTGCCGTCGCGCTGGCCCAGGCCGGTCAGAGAACATTGGTGATCGACGCCGACATGCGTCGTCCTCGCATGCACGACGTCTTCGAGTACGCCCAGGAACCCGGCTTGTCCAACGTGCTGGTGTCCGACGGTGATTTGGGGACGGCGATTCGACAGACCACGATTCCGCATCTGTCGTTCATGCCGGCCGGCCATATTCCGCCGAACCCCGCCGAACTGCTGGGGTCGAAGCGCTGCGACGCGCTTCTGAAGGGCCTGGCGGAGCGCTTCGATTGGGTCATCATCGATGCGCCTCCAGTCATGGCGGTCACCGACGCTGCCGTGCTCGCGCATCAAGCCGGTGGCGTGCTGTTCGTGATTGGATCGGAAATGACTGCGAGAACGGCAGCGGCCACGGCGATTTCTCAACTCGTGACGGCGCGCGGGCGCGTCATCGGCGCCGTTCTGAACGGTGTCGATCTCCAGCGTCATTCGTACTACTACGCGCCTTACCATCGGAAGGAGTACGCGGCGTACCACACCTCAGCGCAGCAGTCGTGAGCGCTGGTGGGACCCACGTCGCGATCATCCGGCCCTCAGGGCCATGGGTGTCGCTGCGGCTCGCAGAAGTATGGGAGTTTCGAGAGCTCCTTTACTTTCTCGTGTGGCGCGACATCAAGGTGCGGTACAAGCAGACAGCCCTTGGCGTGACATGGGCGATCGTTCAGCCGTTGTTCACCATGTTGGTGTTCAGCGTCTTCTTTGGGCGCCTCGGCCGGCTGCCGTCCGACGGCCTGCCGTATCCCGTGTTTGCGTTTTGCGCGCTGATCCCGTGGCAGCTGTTCGCGTTTTCCCTCGTCGAGTCGAGTAACAGCGTCGTGACGAATCAGCGCCTCTTCACCAAAGTGTATTTTCCTCGCCTGGTGATGCCGATTGCCGCCCTTGGTGTGGGCTTGATCGACTTCGCCGTGGGGTTTGGCGTGCTGGCCGGCATGATCGCCTACTACGGCGTGGTTCCAGGCTGGGCGGTGTTGACCCTACCTGTGTGGACCATGTTCGCCGTGCTGACAGCCCTCGCCGCCGGCCTCTGGCTTTCGGCGCTGAACGTCGTCTTCCGGGACGTCCGCTACGTCCTGCCTTTCTTCTCTCAGTTGTGGATGTTCGCAACGCCCGTCGCGTATTCGACCGCGATCATCCCGGATGCGTGGCGGCCGATCTACGCGATCAATCCCATGGTGAGTGTGGTTGACGGGTTCAGATGGGCGTTGCTCGGCACCCCGCCCTCGTCGGCTCTTGCGACCGCAGTCTCTGCCATCGTCGTTGCCGTGATGCTCGCCGGTGGCCTCTATTACTTTCGGAGAATGGAACGGACATTCGCTGACGTCGTTTGATGCCGATCGCCGCGATTAAGGTCGAGGGCCTCGGGAAGCAATACCTTCTCGGGGCTCGTGCTCGTTATGGGTCCCTGCGGGACTCTGTCATGAAGGTCCTGCAGACCCCGTTAGGATCGCTTGCTGGCGACGCGGATCCTCGTCCAACGCTCTGGGCGCTCAAGGGCGTCTCCTTTGACGTGGCCGAGGGTGAGATCGTCGGCATCATCGGCCGGAATGGCTCCGGCAAGAGCACGCTGCTGAAGATCCTCTCGCGCATCACTGAACCCACCGAAGGTCACGCGGAAGTGCGCGGTCGAGTCAGCTCGCTTCTAGAAGTTGGGACGGGCTTTCACCCCGAGTTGTCAGGGCGAGAGAACGTGTTCATCAACGGCGCGATCCTTGGGATGGGTCGCCGCGAGATCGCGCGAAAGTTCGATGAGATCGTCGCCTTTGCCGAAATCGATCGATTCATCGACACGCCGGTCAAGCACTACTCCAGCGGCATGCAGATGCGCCTGGCCTTTGCCGTCGCTGCGCACCTCGAGCCGTCGATCTTGCTGGTGGACGAGGTGCTTGCTGTCGGCGACGCAGCGTTTCAGAGGAAGTGTCTGGGGAAGATGGGCGACGTCGCTCGAAACGGGCGGACCGTGCTGTACGTCAGCCACGACCTCACCTCCGTTCAGGTGCTCTGTCAGCGAGCTGTTCGGCTCGCCCACGGCCGGGTCCAAGGCATCGGCCCTGTATCCGAGCAGATCAACCAGTACCTGGCTGAGGTTCGTCAGATCGCACCAACCGACTGGGATCACCCGATGCCCCTGGGATCGAACTTCACCCTCGTGCGGTTCGGGTTTACACCGAATCCGGTGCCGAGTGGCGAACCAGTGACGTTTGAACTCGAGCTTCAGGTTGAACGCGCAGTTCGGTTCGACGAAGTCGCCGCGTTCCTCCACACGAATCTTGGTCGCCTCGTCAGTGTGATCGATCTGCGACCGCGGACCGGTTTCCACCAGGCCTCGAAGGGGCAAAACCTGCGATTGAGGGCCGAGCTCTCGTCACTGCCGCTCGTGGAGGGCGAGTATGTCGTTGGCGCGTCGATTCGCTCCGGGGATGATCATCAGCTCCCGTACGAACTGATGACGCTCGACGTGACCCCCAGCCTCACCGCCGGCAACGTCGGATATCGACCCGAGATCCGTGGCCTCGTCGCCTTCGACTACAAAGTCCGTGTGGTCGAGCCCGAGCCCGATCCTGCGCACTGCGGATGACCCCGCGAATCTGGATCGGCGAAACCCTGCGTTGGTATCTGAAGCACGCGCGCCATCCGTTCAAGGACTATCTAACCGGTCGGTATTGGTCATGGTTTGCGCGCCCTCGCCTCTGGGTACGATATGACGACGACGCGACAATCGGCGTGCGGCTCGGCGATTACCTGCAGCAGCGCATATTCTTCGATGGGTATTACGAGCGTCCTCTGATCGAATGGCTCAAGAGGACGCTCCGGCCCGATGACGTGTTCTGGGATGTTGGCGCAAATGTCGGCGCGATCACCTTGGTCGCCGCGCGATTGTGCCGGCATGTCGTAGCCTTCGAGCCTGATCCACGTTCGGTCGAAGCGCTGACCAGTAACATCCGCATCAATCGCCTGAAAAACGTGGAGGTGCAGGCCGTCGCGCTCGGCGCGGAAGGCGGCCGTGCCGTGCTCCATCAAACAGGTCCGGCCAATACGGGGAGGACTTCGCTGATTGGGGAACGAGGGGACGTGGTCGGTCAGACGGAGGTCACCGTCGTTCGGGCGGACGACGTGATCGCCGCCCATCCCGAACTGGCTCCGACCATCATGAAGATCGATGTTGAAGGCGCAGAGCATCTGGTCATCCGCGGGGCGGCTGAACTTCTGCGGGGCCAGCGTGTGCGGGCGATTGTGTTCGAAGATCGGCGAGACGACAAAGCTGGGCCGAGCAACGCCGAGTTGCTGGCGAGTCTCGGCGAAGGTCACTACCGTGTCGAACCTTTCAACGTGTCCGATGCCCACCTTGACGACGGCATGTACAATTTCCTCGCGACGCCGTCCCCTCGATCGTGACGCCTCCACGGCCCCTGATCACCGTCGTCATTCCGGCACTGAATGCAGAGGCCTGGATCGGCGAGACCCTTGCCTCAGTGGCGGCGCAGACCTACCCCCACGATCGACTGGAAATCGTCCTCGTCGACGACGGCTCGACCGACGCGACCGCCGAGCGGGCGCGGGCCGAGCTGAAAGCCGGCGACATCGCGCACGTCGTGTTGAGGAATCCATCCTCGTTGGGTCCGAGCGCCGCCCGGAACCGCGGGTGGCGCTCAGGCCGCGGCAACTGGATCCAGTTTCTCGATTCCGATGACCTCCTCGAGCCGTCGAAGATCGAGTTGCAGGCGACAGCAGCCGTGGCGGTCTCGAACGATGTGGCCGCCCTCTATTCGAACTGGGGGCGATTGACGATGGTTGATCAGCCGTCGCGGCAGGTGGCCACCTGGTTCGAGCCGAGAATAGGGGAGGATCAGCTCCTCGACGTCCTAAGAGCGGAATCCTTTCTCCAAGTTGGGTGCCTGCTGTTTTCGCGGGAGTGGCTGGAGAAAACGGGTGGCTTCGACGAATCCTGCCGTTTGATCGAGGACGTCGACCTGTTGATGCGACTGGTCATGGCCAATGGCCGGCTGCATCGAGTTCCGACCGACCGTCCGGTGTCCTGGTATCGCCAGCGCGAGGGATCGCTTTCGCGTGAGAGCGATCAGGCGTTCATCGACGGCTGCTTGCGCAATGCCCGATTTGCGGAAAGATTCTGGACGAATCAGGACGCGCTGACGCCGACGCGTGCGGACCTCATCGCCGCCATCTATTTCATGGGCGCGCGCTTTTACGCCGCTCGCGATCACCGCGCCGCGTCTGCCTCACTGCTCGCCGATATCGATCGGCTGGTCCCCAACTTCCTGCCGCCCGGATCGCAGACGCTGAGATGGCTCAGTCGCGTCCTGGGCTACCGCCGTGCAGAAACCATCGCTGCTCACCATCGGCGCTGGCGCAGGGCCTTTCGCTCGGTTGGTGCGCCTGCGCAGTAAGGCAGCGGAGATGATCAACACCCGTTCCTCCGGCTTGCGAGTGTTGCTCGGCGTGCCGTGGTATTTTCCCGATTCGGTCGGTGGCACCGAAATCTACGTCCGTGGCCTGGCTCGAGAACTTCAAGCGAGCGGAGTGCAGGTCGCCATCGCCGCGCCTGCGAATTCGCTGAGCGAACAGTACGACCACCAAGGCGTTCCGGTGTTTCGCTTTCCGGCACAAGAAGGTGACAGCGGTCCGATCGACCTCCGGCGCTCCGCGTCCAGTGAGTGGGTAACCGTGCTCGAGTCCTTTCAGCCCAGCATCGTTGACCTGCATTCGCTCACGAGCGACCTGGAGCTCGCGCATCTGAAGGCGGTTCGGCGTCGGGGCATCCATTCGATGGTGACGCTTCACGTGCCTGGCGTCGTCTGCGCGCGCGGGACCTTCATGCGCTTCGGGAAGCGGCCGTGTTCAGGAGAGTTGTCAGTGGAGCCCTGCACGGCCTGTCGGTTACAGGCTCTGGGTTGGCCTCGACCGCTCGGCTGGGCCCTCAGCCACGTCCCGGGGCCTGTCTCTGACTTGCTCGACTCGAGTCGCGTTCCTGCGGGAGCTCGACGAGCGGCTCTCGCGTCGAGGCGAGACCGTGATCGGCGCGAATGGCTGCAGCAGATCGTCGAACACGTGGACCGCGTTGTCGCACCGTCGCGTTGGCTGGTGGAGGCCCTCGCAAGAAATGGTGTGCCGAAGACGAAGCTGACTCTCTGCCGGCAAGGTGTGGACCAGGCGCACGCACAATCTCGTGTCGCGCGCGTCGGTTCTGGCGTGCTGAGAGTGGGTTTTGTCGGACGATACGATCCCGTTAAGGGCCTGCACGTTCTCGTGGATGCCGTGATGCGACTGTCCGCTGACACACCAGTGGAGCTTCACGTCTGGGGGGTTGCGAGGACCACTGCCGATCGCGAGTATCGCGCACACGTGCAGCAACGAGCGAATGGGGATCCTCGGCTTGTGTTTCACGAAGAAACCGCTGACGTCGGGCATGTGTACCGCTCGATCGATGTCCTGGCCGTGCCCTCTATCTGGCTCGAGACAGGACCGTTGGTCGTGCTGGAGGCCCAGGCTGCCGGTCTTCCCGTCGTGGGCTCAGACCTTGGCGGGATTCGAGAGCGCGTCACCAACGGCAAAGACGGACTTCTCGTCCCCTTCGATGACCCATCGGCCCTGGGCGAGGCCATCGCTTTGCTCGCCCGTCACCCGGAGCGCCTCGAGCAATTGCGTCCCTCCGTGCCGCCACGGACGACCGCGGATGTCGCTCGGGAAACGTTGAGCATCTACAACGACGTGGTGACGGGACGAGCCGCGTGAGCTCGGTGGTGCAGATCTGCCTCGTCACAACGAGCCAACCTTCCGCCAACCCCAGGCTTGTCAAAGAAGCGGACGCCCTCGTCGAGGCGGGGTATGACGTCCACGTGCTGGCGGCTCATCGCGTGGATTGGGCAACGGCAGCCGATCCCGCGCTCGTCGCCACACGTGGATGGCGCTTGACGTTCATCGACTGGCGACGCGACGTCGCGCCAGTCCTTTATTGGAAGTCCCGAATTCGCAACAATCTTGCCCGTCACGTCCACGGCGTCCCGATGCTCAAGTCGCTGGTACTCCCCTGGGCGATCGATCGACTGACGCCGGAACTCACCGCGATGGCCAAAGCGATTACCGCGGACGTTTACGTGGCACATAACCCTGGGGCCCTTCCCGCCGCCGCAGCGGCAGCACGCGCCCACGGAGCGCTCCTCGGTTTCGACGCCGAGGACTTTCACAGTGGCGAGTTTGAGGAAGGGGATCGCTCGGCTCTGTTTCGCACGGTTCAAGAGATCGAGCGGCGTTTCGTTCCGCAGTGTCATTATGTGACGGCCGCGTCGCCGGGTATTGCGGACGCCTACGCGCCGCTTTCGACGTGTGGGCCTCCGACCACCATTCTCAACGTCTTCCCATTGAAGACTCGACCGAGTGCGCCAGTGGCAGCCCGCGTGACGGGCCCGCTCCGGCTCTATTGGTTCTCTCAGACCATCGGCCACGATCGCGGCCTCGAAGCCGTTGTGAGCGCGATGGGGCGGCTCGGCCGACGATCGACCGAGTTGCACCTGCAGGGGCGATGGCAAGACGGCTACGAAGACAGCCTGCGTGGAATCGCCTCTGACGTCGGCGTCTCTCAAGATGCGATCATCTGGCACCCGCCAGCGTCGTCAGACGAGCTGGTCCGTATCGCCTCCACCTTTGACGTTGGATTGGCCACGGAGACCGGTCGGACTCTCAACCGACGGATCGCTCTCACGAACAAGATTTTCACGTATGTCCTAGCGGGGATCGCCACGCTTGCGACTCGCACTCCAGCGCAAGCCGCTCTTGTCAGTCAGCTGGGGCAGGCCGCTCAGTCGTACGACCCGGAAAACGTCGAGGGCGCCGCCGGCGCCCTCGGCGGTTGGATTGAGAATCGTTCGTTGCTCGACGCGTCCCGTCTCCACGCCTGGGCGCTCGGAGAGAGTCGCTACAACTGGGATATCGAGAAGGAGAAATACCTGCGCATCGTCGGCGCCCTCGCTCCGCCGCTGGCGATCTCGCGGGTGGCACGTGCCGCACAGGCAGTGGAGGGCCATGGCTGAACCGGACTATCTCACTCGACAGAGAACGTTTTGGAAGGTCGCGCGCGCCGACGAAGCGAGGTTCGACCGAGTCGACACCCGCACCGACCGCACGGAAGAGTCGTGGCAGGCGCTGGTTGACATCGATGCCGAACACGTTTTTGGGGACATCAGACTCCCGTCAGAGGCGACGGTGCTGGAGCTAGGATGCGGCATCGGCCGGATGTTGGCGAAGGCGCGACAACTCTTCCCGACGGACGTACGTCTGGTGGGCGTCGATATTTCGGAGTCGATGATTCAATTTGCGCGGCAGTCAACGGCGGGCATGTCGAACGTCTCGCTGTTGGTGACCGACGGATCGCACCTGCAGATGGTCGCCGATGGCTCCGTGGACTACGCGTACTCGCTCCATGTCTTCATTCACATTGCGGACGCCGTCGTCGTCAGATCGTACTTGCGGGAGTTCCATCGAGTGCTGAGGCGTGGAGCGCGCTTGCGCTTCAACACGAGACGGCTGAATCTGTGGGATGGCTTCGCCTGGTCTCCCGGCGGTTTAGCCATCCGTTTGGCGTACTTGAGCGGTCTGCGGAGATCGGGGCAGAACCAGTGGCGCACCGGAGACCCTGCTGAGTTCAACGGGTTCTATTGGCGGCCACGGGATTTGCGACGCGAAGTCGAGAGCGCAGGGTTTTCTGTCCAGCGGATTGACGCTCGCTACGACGCCCAAGAACTCTGGTGTGATGCCGTCAAGCTGTGAAGAAGCTGCTCATCGTGTCGCCGAACTTTCCGCCGCTCAACGCGGCGGACATGCACCGCGTCCGTACGAGCCTGCCATTCTTCCGACAGTTCGGCTGGGATCCGCACGTCTTGTGCGTCGCCCCGGCATATCTCGAGGGGCTCATCGAGCCCCGCCTTCTGTCGACCGTGCCAAGCGACATCCCGATTACGCGAACGGCCGCGCTGCCGCTGCGCGTGTCGCGCTGTTTAGGATTTGGCAACGTCGCCTTGCGAGCGTTCGCTCACCTGTACGCGGCAGGCGCCGACATCATTGCTCGGGAGCGGATCGACCTGACGTATTTCTCGACGACCATGTTCGCCGCGATGCCGCTTGGGCGCCTGTGGAAATGGCGCTTCGGGACGCCGTACGTGCTCGACATGCAGGATCCGTGGGTGAGCGACAGGCCAGCGCCGGTTCGCTTGCCGAAGCACCGCCAAGCCACACTGATGCATCGTCTGCTCGAATCGTTCACGATGGGCGGAGTCGACGGCCTCATCGCGGTCTCGGCCGCGTACCACGAAGCGCTCCGCCGTCGGTATCCCTGGATCGCCGAGAACGATTGCGCGACGCTCCCGTTTGGGGCGAACGCCGCAGATTTCGAAGAGGCGTCACGAGCCGTCTGGCTGAACGCCTTTTTCGAGCGTGACGATGGCCAGCGGCACGCTGTTTACGTCGGTGCCATGAGTGCCGACATGCGGCTGCCGGCTCGCATCCTGTTTCGCGCGGCGAGGAAAGTCCAAGCGCTTCAGCCCGCGCTCCCCAAGCTCAGGCTGACATTTGTTGGAACGTCCTACGCGCCGGCCGGCCGGCAGACGAAGAGCGCCGAACCCGAGGCGGCCACCGAGGGCATGGGCGACGCCGTCCAGGAGTGGCCCGACCGCGTGCCGTACTTCGACGCTCTTCGACTGATGCAGGACAGCCATTTCATCATCGTTCTCGGATCGTCGGATCAACGGTACACCCCATCGAAGCTCCATCAAGCCTTCGAGGCTCGGCGCCCCATCATCGCCGTCGTTCACGAACACAGTCCTGTTCTCGAGCTGTTACGCCGGAGCCGAGCGGGAGTGTTTGTGACGTTCCGTGGTCCCGAGGACATCGAAGCGTCGGCGGCCCAGTTGAGTCAGTCTTTGCTGCCGCTCATCGAGCGCGAGCCACGCGCGCCAGCCATAGACTGGTCGGTGCTCGAGGGGTATCGGGCGGATCGTCTTGCCGGCCGTCAGTGTGAATTGTTTGATTCCATTCTTCAATCGCACGCCGTGACAGGCCGTGTCGCCAGCGCTCCTCATGGCGGTTGATGTGTCGCGGATCCCGAGGTCCAGCGCGATGGGCCGCTTGATCCGCGCCCCGTTGAGCTGGATTCCACGCCACATCGTCCTGCCGATCGTGCAAGGGCCCCTTCGAGGTTCGCGATGGATCGTCGGGGCCGCGACCCACGGATGTTGGCTCGGTGTTTATGAGCTGCCAAAGCAGCGCGCGTTTGCCGCCGAGGCGGCTCGCTCGAAAGTGATCTTCGACGTCGGCGCGAATGTGGGTTTCTATACGCTGCTCGCCGCGTCGATTGCTGGCACGAGCCGCGTCTTCGCATTCGAACCGCTGCCTCGCAACCTGGCCTATCTGAACCAGCATGTTCAACTCAATCGACTCGCCAATGTCCAGGTGATTGCGGCGGCAGTCGGCAATGCCTCCGGTATCGTCCGCTTCGACGATTCGCGGGGGCCTTCGATGGGTCTGGTCACGCCCCGAGGGCAACTCGAGGTTCCCGCCGTAGCTCTGGACGAATTGAGCGCGAGCGGAGATCTTCCCGACCCGGACCTCATCAAGATTGACGTCGAAGGAAGCGAAGACGATGTTCTCGCAGGAGCAGCGTCGCTCTTGTCACGAGCCCGACCGACAATCTTCCTGGCTACGCATGGCGACGAGATTCATCGACGATGTTCTGACCGGCTGCAATCGCTCGGCTATTCGCTCGAGCCACTCTCGTCAGACGAGTTGATCGCTCGGCCGCACGCGAACCGGTCTCCACAATTCCATGATTGATTCGGCTATTCAGCCAAGCCGAAAGCCGGTGATCGTGCTCTCGGCCGTTAAGGAAGAGGAGGACAACCTGCGACGCGCGCTGCCAGTCTGGTCGAGCATGGCCGATCACATCGTCCTGGTGCTCCAGGGGCGAGTGGAGGAGACGCGGGCCCTGGCCGCGCGGTTTCCAAAGGTGTCGATCGTGGTCAACGATCGAGACACCTATGACGAAGGCCATCGGAACGAGCTCCTGGTTGCGGCGGCGCGCAAAATCTCGACACGTGCGGTGTTCTTGTGTCTGGATGCCGACGAAATCCCCTCGGCGCAAATTCGGTCTTCTCCCGAATGGACCACGTTTCTCGAGCAGCCACCGGGCACCGCTGGAAGCCTTGCGTGGGTTCACTTTTGGCGGTCGGCGTCCGATTACATCGTATCGGGCGGGGGCGCTCCGACGTATCTGCCGTTTGCCTTTGTCGACGACGGCCGTCCCTTTCAGCACCTCGGCCGCGCGCACGTGTATCGTGGCGTCGGGCTGGATCGGCCCGCCCGTCTGTTCCAGTTCCACGACGTTGTCCTGTTGCACTATTCGTTGATCGACTTTGATTCGGTCGTGCTGAAGAACCACTGGTACAAGGCCCATTTCATGACCGTGGGCGACCGCAACCACGGCAGGAACAACCGGAACCACTCGTGGTTCTACCGAGTTCGCCGCGCTCACCTTGCGCCGACGCCTTCGCACTGGCTCGAGGGGTGGACCAGCCTGGGTTTCGACGTCACGTCGTCGTGTCGCCCGACACTTCATTGGCAGGCCCTCGGCATCTTGAGGTGGATGGCCGAGCGGGGTCTCCATGATTTCACGCGACTTGATATTTGGGACGTGAACTGGGAAGCGATGCGCCTTGCGGCGCTCGCGGCAGGGTACGACCGCCTTCCAACCCAGCCCATCGTTCCACCCTCGCGCTTGCGGTGTCTCTACTACGACCTCTGCGCAGGCCGCACCACGGTGTCGGAGACCCTGGGACGCTGGGCGCGTCTGGCCATGTGGAGCCTCGCCAGGTAAGGCACGCCCGATGACACGAGTCTTGTTGGGGATTGGCGCAGTCAGCTTCGCTGTCCAGATGAGTAGCGCCTCCTTTCTGGAGCGTGATCTCCAGACCCCGAACTCGGCGACTCAAATCGCGCAACGCCTGGCACGAGACGGCGTGTACGGCGTGGATTCGTGGCACCGGCTTCGCGGTCGTGCGGCGCCGGCTCCGTCAGAGCCATTACGCGCGTTTCACTTGCCTGCCGAGCCGTTGTACCTCGCGACCGGGTTCAAGACGTTGCCGGAGAGCTCGTGGCGGTATCTGCACGTGCCGATCACGGTGCTTCTTATTGTCGCTATCGCAGCGACGGCGTTCCTCCTCTACGGCAAGACCACTGCAGTCATGACGAGCGCTGTGGCTCTGGTTGACCCGTTCGTGCTTGCCCACGGACCGGTCTGGGATGATGTGTTTCTCGCCGCCATGGGAGAGTGGGCGGTGATTGCCGTCTTGTTCGCCGCTGGGCTGAGCGCGGCGACCGGTCATTCGGGCGCTTGGCGGTGGACCCTGCGGGCGACGGTCGCGATCTGCGCAGCGATCGCCGCCGCGGCGCGCCTGCAATCGCAAATCCTGCTGGCCGTGATCGCAGCTCTCGTATTCCTGTTCCAAGGGCTGCGTCCGGCGCGTGATCTGGCAGCCGCTGCAGCAGTGGGCGCCGTGGCCGCGGTGAGCGGCTGGACACTCCGAAATCTCATCGTCCTCGGCGTCGTGTTCCCCGGGAGCTCGCACGATGGGCTGACCCTTTTCGAATCGAACTACGAGCACGCTCGGCCAGCGATTTTCGCGACGGGCACCGCGGAGGGCCTTAGCGAGACGCACCTTGTCGCGCAGTTTGGCCGCGTGGCCGCTCTCGGCGAGGTCGAAGCCGACAAAGCCTACAAAGCGGAGGCCTGGCAATACATCGCCGCACATCCGATCGAGGTCGTGACAACGTCGGCGCTCAAGGTTTTCGTCAGCGTGTCAGGCTTCGACTTTGCCCGTTCGGCAACTTCAGTCAGGAATCTTGTGACAGTGGGGAGTCAGTCGCTGATCGTTCTGACTGGGCTCGCAGGGCTTTGGTGGATGTGGGGCCGTCGAGCCAACGATTTCGAGAACGTGCTCTTTGTGCTGTTTCTCGTCAGCGCTGCGCTCACCATTGGCATGTTGGTCGTTGGACCCGTGGGGATGCGCTATCGGATCAGTCTCATGGGATTTCTCTATATCGGCACCGGGGCGCTGCTGGCCCAGTCATGGGAGCGTCTGCTGCAGTTCAGCGTCGGTCTTCGACGTCGGCCGCGGGAATCACACTCCGTATGAGGTTAGCGATCGTCGCGAGTCACCCGATCCAGTACCAAGCGCCATGGTTTCGAGCGCTCGCACACCACGTGGAGCTCGACGTCCTGTACTGCCATCGTCAGGATGCGGCGGGCCACGCCGCCGCGGGGTTTGAACGAGGATTCGAGTGGGACGTGCCTCTGCTCGACGGCTACCGCTACCGATGGCTCACGAACGTTTCGCCGAGACCCTCGGTCGATGCGTATGGCGGCTGCGACACGCCTCAGATCGGCGAGGTTCTTCGACAGGGACGCTTCGACGCGTGCCTGGTGATGGGTTGGTACTTGAAGAGCTTTGTCCAGGCGATTCGCGGCTGTTGGCGTCTGAGGATGCCGGTGCTCGCGCGCGGGGATTCCCAACTGGCGACGCCACGATCGGTGCTGGTTCGCGCGGCCAAGTTCCTCCCGTACCGGTGGTTGCTGCCGCGCATCGACGCTCATCTGTTCGTCGGCCACGCCAACCGCGACTACCTGCGACACTTCGGGGTTCCCAACAATCGGCTTCACTTCGTCCCTCACTTTGTCGACAACGACCGATTCTCGGCGAGCGCCAGCCTCGCTCGTCAGGACGGTTCCGCGGGCGCCATTCGATCCACGATCGGCGCTTCTTCGCGCGACATCGTGTTCATGTTTGCCGGCAAGTTCATTCCCAAGAAGCGCCCATCCGACTTCGTGGAAGCCCTGGGCAAACTGCATGCGCGAGGCTTCGCTGTCAGGGGCGCAATGATCGGTTCAGGCCCACTCGAATCTGAGTTGCGGCGCCAGGTCTTGGAGAGCAATGCGCCGGTCGCTTTTCTGGGCTTCGCCAACCAAACTGAAATGCCCGTCCGCTATGCAGCGGCCGATTGCCTGGTTCTTCCGTCGGACGGGGGCGAGACATGGGGTCTCGTCGTCAACGAGGCCATGGCGTGTGGCTTACCCGCGATTGTGAGCAACCTCGCGGGCTGCGCCGCGGACATGATCACGGACGATGTGACGGGCTTTCAGTTCCCATGCGGCAGCCTCGAAGACCTCGTGCAGAGAATGGAAAACCTGATCGTGCGGCTCTCACGCAACCCGCAACACTTCAACGCCGGCGTGACCGCCCGCATCAGACGGTACTCATGTGATGTGGCCGTTGCAGGGCTTCAGGTGGCGCTGTCGTCGGTTGTAAGCCCCGAACGTCTCGTGAGCTCATCGCTCGCAGGAGCGCGACAGTGACGGATGCCGCCCTCGCGGAATTGCGCATCTATGTCTGGGCGTGGCTCGCCATGGCGAC
>JBOGIV010000173.1:0-6398 GCA_050747925.1 Vicinamibacterales bacterium | reverse complement strand
CCTTGACGTCGCCTCCGCGCGTGCCACGGAGGCTCTCACGGCGACCGCAGGCAAGAACCGCAACCGGCTGTGGTCGACTACCGTTCAGAATTCCGCGCTTTCGGACGACCGTCGACAGTTTTTTTTCGTCGCTGGGCCACAGATAACGCGGATCACACAGACGCGCTGCCGGGAGATTTACGCCATGAAACACCGCTCGATACTCGTCTTCGGCCTTCTCGCTCTGACGACGGCTCTGACCGCCGCCCAGCGGCCGGCCAACGCGCCGGCGACGGCGCCATCCGGCAAGCCGCCGGACACGGTGTTCATCGAGGAGCTGACGTGGGCTGAGGTGCGTGACCTCATCAAGTCGGGAACGACGACGGCCATCGTCGGCACGGCGGGAACGGAACAAAAGGGTCCGCACATGGTCGACGGCGAGCACAAGTTCGTCATGGAGTTCGCGGCCGACAAGATTGCGCGGGTGTTAGGAAAGACGCTGGTGGCGCCGGTCGTGACCTATGTCCCCGAGGGCAGTTGGGAGAACATCGGCGGCCACATGGCCAAGCCCGGCACGATCACGCTGCCCGAGGATCGTTTTGTCGAGCTACTGGTCGCCGCGGGTCGCAGCCTGAGGTCAGGCGGATTCAAGACCGTTCTCTTCATCGGCGAGTCTGGCGGCAATCGCACCGGGATGCGCACCGCCGCCGACAAGCTGACCGAATTGTGGAAGGCAACCGACACACGCGCCTTCTGGATCGACGACTACTACACCAAGTCCCACGCCGAGCAAAACACTTACGCGGCCAAGGTGCTTGGAGTCCCCGAGAACCAGGTTGGCAATCACGCCAATATCCTCGACACCTCGGAGTTGCTGTTCGTCAAGCCGCAACACGTCCGCAAGAACCGGCTGACGGGCAACGACTACGAGAACAATGGCGTCAGTGGGAACAATCAGTCGAAGTCGACTCCGGAGCTCGGCAAGATTTTCGTGGACATCAAGATCAGGAACGCCGTCGCGCAGATCAAGAGCCTGATGGCCGGTAACGCGCCGACGATAGCCTCGGCGACGCCTGGTGGAGGAGGCGGCGGACGTGGAGGGCGAGGCGGAGCGGCCCAGCCACCGCGTCAGCTCGAACCGACGATGGATACGGCTCCTCCCGGCAAGACGCCGACCACACCGCCCGACACCGTGTTCATCGATGAGCTGACATGGGAAGAAACTCGAGACGCTCTGAAGGCGGGGAAGACTACGGCCATCGTGCCGATTGGTGGGACCGAGAAAAACGGGTATCACATGGTTCTCGGCAAGCACAATTACGTGGTCGCGCACGCCGCCAACCACATGGCGCGCAAGCTGAAGAACGCGCTGGTGGCTCCGGCGATTCAATACGTCCCCGAAGGCGATCCCGATCGGCAGGATCCGGGTGAGATTTCGTTGCCGTCCCCGGCGTACGACCTGCTGCTCGATGCCGCGGCGCGCAGCCTGAAGGTGCACGGGTTCAAGGACATCCTCTTCATCGGCGACAGTGGCGGGAACCAGGCCGGCATGACGGCTGTCGCCAACAAGCTGAACGCCGAATGGAAGGATTCCGGTGTCAAAGTGTTTGCGCTCACCGACTATTACGAGCAGGGACGCGTCAATTACCGTGCATGGCTAGAGGCGGCCTTCGGCTACGACGATACGACGGTGGGGAGCCACGCTGGCGTCAGCGACACGTCGCAGATGCTGTTTGTGAGGCCGGCCGGAATTCGCAAAGACCAAATCAAACCGTGGGGCGGGGCTCAGGACTCAGGGGTTTCAGGCGATCCCCTGAAGGCGACAGCCGAGATTGGCAAGATGGGCATCGAGTTCAAGGTCAACGCGGGCATCAGCCAGTACCGGGCCCTGAAGAATCCGCCGCCGCGTGGCCGGGGCAATCCCGGCGGCCGGTAAGCGGCCGGAATTCGTTCGTGCGTCGAGGACTCATCCTCGTCGTTCTGGGGGTGAGCCTCGTCCTCCTCACAGCTGTGCGGTCGCTTGCGCAGGACGCGCAGGGGTTTGTCCTCGACCCTAACGAGCCCGCGGCATCTGCAAAGGCGGGCAAGGTCCTGCGCGCCTACCGCGTCACGGCCGAGGCGCCACGCATCGACGCCTCGCTCGAGGACGAGGTGTGGCGCCACGCGCAGGTCGCGGGTGAGCTCGTGCAGTGGGAGCCCGACAACATGTCTCCGCTCAGCGAGGCCACCAGTATGCAGGTGGCTTACGACGATCGGTTCCTGTATGTGGCCATCCGCTGCGACGATCGTACGCCCGACCTGATTGCTGCCGGGCTCGGCCGCCGTGACGAGTTTCCGCCGACCGATACGGTGGGTATCGGGTTCGATCCGCGCCACGACCACCAGACCGGCTACGTCTTTGCCACCAATCCGTCCGGAGTGCAGTCGGACGTCTACTTCTTCGACGACGACAATGCGGACCGGGATTTCAACGCAGTCTGGGAAGTGCGCGCTGCGGTGACCGACAAGGGGTGGGTCGCCGAGTTCCGGATTCCATTCTCACAGCTTCGCTTCACGGCGTCGCCCGATGCCGGACAGGTTTGGGGATTCGGCATCCGGCGCACTATCCGGCGGCGGAGCGAGACCGGTGAGTGGACGGGGAAGCCGCGTGGCGAGCGAGGCGAGGTCTCGCGGTGGGGCCACCTTGTGTTCGATGCCTCTATCCGGCCGCCACGGCGAATCGAATGGCAACCCTACGTGCTGGGCGGCGGCACGCGAGTGCCGGAGGGCGCCAACGATCTCGACACGGGGGCGGGCGTCGACCTGCGCGTCGGCATTGGCACCTCCGCGACGTTGTCGGCAACCGTGAACCCCGACTTCGCGCAGGTGGAGCAAGACCCGTCGGTCTTGAATCTCACCGTCTTTGAAACATTCTTTCCGGAGAAGCGGCCGTTCTTCCTCGAAGACAGCCGCACGTTCGCTCCGCCTTACGGCATCTTTCAGGTCTTTCACTCGCGTCGCATCGGGCGGCGCCCCGACCGCTTCGACCTGGCCGATGGCGAAACCGAACGCGATCGACCGGACCAAACAACCATCCTGGGCGCGGCGAAACTCACGGGGAAGGCCTCGAAGCTGACCTACGGCGCGCTGACGGCGCTCACCTCATCGGAATCGGCGGAGGTGTCAGTAGCTAGCGCTAGCGGGAAAGCGCAACGCCTGGTCGAGCCGCTTTCCTCGTACAACGTCGTGCGGCTTCAGCGAGACGTCGGAGCGTCCTCGAACGTCGGCGTGATCGCCACCGGGGTCTTTCGGGATCGCGACCGCGACGCGTTCACCGGCGGCTTCGACTACAACCTCAAGTGGGATCGCAACCGTGCGTCGGTGAACGGCCATTGGGTTGCGACGCGCGCGCCGGTCGATGGCACGATGAAAGCTGGCTATGGGGGCGTGTCGAATTTCAACTTCTCGCGCAAGCACTTCAACGTCTTCAGCCATTTCGATCACTTCGACCGCGGCTTCAAGATCAGCGATATGGGATTCTTCCGCTCGCGGGCGAATCGCACCGAGCTCAACGGAGGCTTTGGCCTGGAACAGCCAGATCCGTGGAGATTCCTGCGCAGCGCCTCGATGTTCTTCAACGCAGGGCAGGGTTGGAACGACGAGCGTCTGATCCTGGGCCGGTTCATGGGCGGCGGTGGGTTTCTCACCTTCAAGAACTTTTGGAGCATGGGCTCCGGCCTCTTTCATGGGTTTCAAACCTTCGACGACCTCGACACGCGCGGCGGCCCGCCGATTTTGAGCCCGGCCGGTAACTCGATGTTCTTCTTCGTCGAAAGCGACAGCCGCAAGGCGTGGCGCGCGAACGTCGGAGCGAACGCCGATTGGAACGAGGCCGGTGGCTGGGGCGCGCGCGTTGGACCCGAGCTCAGCGTGCAGCCGTCAGCTCGACTTCAAGCCTCGGTGAGCACGAACGTCAACGTCGCTCGCGACCACGCGCAATGGATCGAAAACACCGATACCGACGGCGACGGGACCAAGGATCACGTGTACGGGACGCTCAAGCGTCACGTCGTCGACATGACCTTCAGAGCCACGTACGCGATTCAAAGGGATCTGACGCTGCAGGTGTTTCTGCAGCCGTTCGTCGCGGTGGGCGAGTACACGGACGTTCGCCGGCTGGCCCGCCCGCGATCGTATGAGTTCGCCCCGGCCACGCTCGCCGACAATCCCGACTTCAACAACAAGTCGGTGCGAGGCAATATCGTCCTCCGCTGGGAATACATCCGCGGCAGTACGCTGTTTGTGGCCTGGAACATGTCGGCGTCAGACGACGCGCGGCCGGGAGTGTTTCGCTTCTCGCGCGATATCCGCGACGCGTTTCGCGCCCCGGGTACGCATGCCGTACTGGTGAAAGTCAGCTACTGGCTGAGTCGCTGACGCGATCGGAATCCCATTCAACCTGTATGCGCTCGAGCCCGCGGGAGGCGCTCGAGGTCATCCAGCGGGGCTCGTGGTCGATTGCGTGTAGCGAGGGCAGCGAGAAGAGGGCCTCGAACGCCGCCCGAGCCTGCACTCTCGCCAACTGCGCGCCGAGACAGAAATGTGGGCCCAGACCGAACCCGAGATGTCGATTTGGCGATCGTCGCACGTCGAATCGATTCGGATCACGAAAGGCCGCCGGGTCACGATTGGCCTTGCCGATGGCAAGCACCAACTCGCGGCCCGCTTCAAGACGTTGACCCGAGACTTCAAGTGCTTCGGTCGCGACCCTTCGCACGGTCTGAACCGGACTCTCGAACCGCAGCATTTCGTCGATCGCCAGGCTCCAGCCGTCGGCGGGGTCGGAGGTAATCAGGAATCGTTGGCCAGGATGTGAGAGAAGCAGCCACGCACCGTTGGCGATGAGATTGGTCGTCGTGGCGTGTCCGGCTGCGACGATCGGCACCGTACTCGCCACGAGCTCCTCGAAGTCCAGGTCGGCGGAACTGGCGTTCTGCGCGATCCACAGCACACTGCGCTCCACGAGATCCGATCGATCGAGGGCGGAGGTGAGCGTGGCGCGAAAAGATTGCAGCGCACCGGAAACCGAAAAGTGAGCGGCGACTGGACGTTCCAATCCAGCCATCACATGTGCGACATCGCGGTGCACAGCGCCCTGTGAGTCGGCAGGGAGACCGAGGAAGTCGAGAACGACGGCCAGGGGCAGCGGATGCGCGATCTGCTCAACGACATCAAATGCGCGTGGCAGGGTGCTCGAGCGAGACGCCAGCCACTGTTTCGAAAAGGTCCGCGCACGGGCGAGCCGCCGAACGCGTGCGACAAGACCTGCCGCAGCTGCGGGTGGCGCGGCGAATCCATCAAATCGAGTTGTCGCCGCAGGACAGCGTGGTAGGTGTCGAACACGTCCGCGGGGACGCCCGCCAAGGTCGGCAACGGATGGCACTACTGAGCGCTCGATGCCGGAGACATCGCGCGACGTCCGCGTACGAGGTCACGAGAAAGGGAGGCTGGTCTGAGATCGGCGCTCGGCCCTACTTGATCGTGACGGTCACGTGAGCCGACGTCCAGCAGCACTGGTCGCCGCCGCCGCCGTCGCCTGAGCTGTCGTTGATTTGAGCCCTGAGCCAGTACTCGCCCGGTGCGCCGAATGTCGCGGTGGTCGTCGCTTCGAGGAACTTCTTCGCGTCGCCGCCGTTCATCAGAGCGATGAATTCGTCGGCAATCTTCACCTCGCCAGCTCCGCGGTACCTCTTCCAGAGCACGCGGACGTCACCGCGCCGTTCGGCCGCTCTTGCGGCCGCTCCGCCGCCCTGCGCGAGAGGCGTCAAGCCGCCGGGCACCACGCGTCCGCCGATGATGGCGGGAAGTGGCTCAGCATCTGTCGCGGATCGCGTCTGCGCGCTTCGGCCGCCGCGAGGCGGTTCGGTGGGCGAGGCTTCAGTCGTGGCCGACGTGGGCGGTTGATCCCTGGCCCAGAGCGTCAGCGTAACTGGCTGTCCAACCGAGCCGGCGAGCGACCGCATAACGCGCTCACGCGGTGGCCCGATGATCTCCGGACCGTTCTCAGCGAACTTGATGACGGGTGGTTCGTTGCCGTTCGCGTGGTTCTTATAGAAATCGATCCAGTACTGCGGGTTCGTCCAAAATGAGATGGTTGATGTGTGACCGTTGGCGGTCAACGTCCACGTCAGCCGTTTGGTTCCGAAGTCCTTCGGCACCTGAATGGCGAAGACGCCGTACTGCCGGCCCGCGTCGAAGTGGGTCGGCTGCCCGTAGTCCGGTCCACCGGGCTCGATCCGGTTGTCCGGACCGATGGGGATGTCGAGTGTCTGCTGCTTGTTCCGATTGAAGTAGCCAATCAGCAGCACTGGAGAACCGTCTTTGAGCGGCCCCCATCCCTCGTACGCCGGGAAGATCGCTTCGCCTGCGTTGCCCAAGGG
>JBOGIV010000172.1:0-9873 GCA_050747925.1 Vicinamibacterales bacterium | reverse complement strand
TGACGCCGCGCTGTAGCAGGCACGTGACGCCGAAGTCGAGATCCAACAGCGAAAGTGGCGCGGACCTCTTCACGGTGTGCCGGTTGCTCTGAAGGACATCATCGATACCGCAGGTGTCCGGACGACTGCGGCAAGCGCGCTCTTCAAAGACCGCGTGCCGGAACAGGATGCGGAAGTGGTCAGGCGGCTCACCGCCGCTGGCGCGGTGCTGCTTGGAAAACTGAATCTTCATGAGTTCGCGTACGGCGGCACCTCGATCACGAGCCACTTCGGTGCGGTCCACAACCCCTGGAAACCCGACCACATCACTGGCGGATCGTCAGGCGGATCGGGGGCCGCAGTGGCGGCCGGCCTCTGCCTTGGCGCTCTGGGCACCGACACCGGCGGATCGATCAGACTCCCCGCCGCCCACTGCGGCATCGTCGGGTTGAAAGCCACGTACGGTCGCGTCAGCACCCGCGGTGTGCTGCCGCTGTCGTGGTCACTCGATCACGTCGGACCGATGACCCGTACCGTGGCCGACGCGGCGGCGATGCTCCAGGCGATCGCCGGCTACGATGCGCAAGAACCCACCAGCGTCGATCGGGCGGTTCCAGACTACAGCGCGGCCTTCGGGCGCAAGGCGAGCGCGCTCCGCCTGGGTGTTCCACGTGAGTATTTCGACGCGCTTCACCCGGAAGTGGAGTCGGCGGTGAGCGCTGCCCTGGCGACGCTGCGCAGGTTGACCGCTGGCGTCCAGGACGTTCCCTTTTCTGTGAAGTCGGATGACCGGACGGCCATCCGCGCCGCCGAGGCTTATGCGTACCATGCGGCGTCGGTCGCGAAAACTCCTGGGCTCTATCAACCCGAAGTGCTGGCGCGCATTCGCGTTGGTGCGGACGTGAGCGCCGTGGCATACATCGAAGCGAAGCGCCGCATGGAGCAAGCGCGGCGCACTGCTGACGCGGTCTTCAAGACCGTCGATCTCCTCGTCATGCCAACCGTGGCGATGCCGCCAACCCCGATCGCTGACACGCCCGCAGACGATGTTCCGCGCATTCGCAACGTCGCGCCTTTCAACTTCCACGGCTACCCTGCCCTCTCGCTTCCGTGTGGGTTTACCAAGAACGGTCTACCCATTGGTCTGCAGATCGTCGCAGCACCGTGGAGCGAAGAGTCGCTCTTGCTCGTCGCCAATGCGTACGAGAAGGCCACGGACTGGCATACGCGTCGTCCTTCTCTGGCTTGAACAGGAGAGCAGGAGATCGGGAGCTCGCAGGAGGCCGCCGCGGCCGATCTACCAGACGTCGCCGCGCCGCCAGTCGCACACGATCTCTCCATCGAGATCCAGATCCGGCGAGCGTGAGGTACGAAGAATCATGATCGATCCGTCGTCGTCCGGCGTACGCTCGCGGCCGCGAGCACCGTTCACGAACGTCGGTCCATGCCAGCGCTCCCAGCCAAGCGTCGCGTAGAACGCAGGAGTTCCTGATGAGAGCGCGCCTAATCGGTAGCGGTTCCGGACCAGTTCGTTGATGCGATTCATGACTCTCGCTCCGTGTCCCTTACGCCGCTTCGTTGCCACAGTAGCGACGGCTTCCACATAGCCGACACGCAGCGTCTGGCCCGAGCACATCAGAGTGCGCTCGATGAGCGCGGCGTGGCTGATGATTTCGCTGGAATCGATCAACCACACGTGCACGCCACCGATCGTCGAATCCCAGTCTTCATCGGTGAAGTCACCGGCAAACGCCGTGTTGAGCAGGTGCCGGAGCTCATACAGGAAGGGCGCGGTGAGTGCGTCGGTAGGCGCAGCATGGAGCGTCACCATCCAAGGCGCCCTTAGCGAAGTTGAATCCTGGCGACGACCGGGAAGTGATCCGACGGATAGCGTCCATTGACCGACGTCCGCACGATATCCGCACTCAGCACGTCGGTGGTTGGCTCCACAAAGATGTAGTCGATCTTGTCGCCCGTCGTCATCCCCAACTTGAACTGATTCCCCGTGCCCACTTCCGTCGCGTCCCGATGGATCACGCGGAAGGTGTCGCGAAACCGCTTCAACATCGCCCGCGTCGCGAGGTTCGATTCGCCGGTATTGAAGTCACCGGTGACGATGACCGGCAGCGCTGGCGAGCGCGCGTCAATGCGACTGAGGAGGAGGCCAACGCTCTTCTCGCGGGCGGGTTGTGAGATGTGATCCAGATGCAGGTTGAAGACGTAGAACGGCGTGCCTTGCCTGTCGTCCATCAGCGCCCACGTGCAGATGCGCTCGAGGGCGGCGCCCCACGTATTGGACTTCACGACCTCCGGCGTATCGGAAAACCAGAACGTGCTGGCGCGGCGGACGCTCAAACGTGATGCCCGATACAGGATGGCGGCGTACTCACCGCCGTGCCCGCCATCGCTTCGTCCGACGCCAACCATTCGGTAGTCGGGCAGCGCCGTGAGGATTTCGTCGATCTGGAAATGCAGGGCTTCCTGCAACCCGATCACGTCGGGGTTTTGTGTCTTCAACAGATCGAACAGCTGACCGCGTCGCAGCTCCCACCGATCGGGCCCATCGTCGGCTGTCCCGTATCGAATGTTGAACGTCATTACCGTGAAGGGCTCTGGCGCTCCGGCGCGGACCGCGGCCGTCAGCGCGAGCAGGAGAACCGCGTGGAGGGCGTTCAATGCGACGCGCTTCACTTTAAGGATGTCCAGGGCCGTACTCTCCTGCCCTGATCTTACGCGTTACTGATGCCGCAGTGCCGTTAACGGATTCGTGCGGGCCGCGCGCCAGGCTGGAACCAGGGTCGCGACGATCACGCCGCCCAACACGATGGCCAGCGCACGGGCGAAGGAAATCGTGTCGGTCGTGGCCGGGCCCGACAAGGATCGCAAGCTCAACATCCTCGTGCGGCGGATCGATGTAGACAAGGTCCGAATGCTCGATGCTGGCTGCCGCTGAGTGTCTGGCGGCGACATCGCGGGCGTTGACGTAAAGTTGAGATGGTGATCGCGTCGATCTTAGGTTGAATTCTGTTCGTTGGTTGCCGGGGCGGAGCGCCTGATCGAGCGTTCCGCCGGTCCAAACGGCGCGTCCGGCCGCAGCCGGACGCGAGATGAGCGGAATCCGGGTTCAGCGCGATTTCGTGGATGCTGACCGCGCCGACCGCTTCGGGCGGGCAGGCTGTGGTTGAGCGTCTGATTGAATGCCGAACTCTTTTGCCGTGGCTTCGTCGAGGTAGGGTTCAGCGATGGCGCGGTTCAGGGTTCTCGCCGCTTCGCGAAACTGAATCAAGAGGTTGTCGCCGGCCAGGCGATCGATGCGGCCCACGCCCCATTCTGGTCTCGCGCGATGACGAACAAACCCGCCTTCCTTATATGCCATGGAATCTCCTCTGATCTCGCTGCTTCTTGTTCCTATCTTCCCCCGTGTCGTCTCCTCGTGACAACGATTGCTTCTGAGACGTCGCACGCCAGCTCTTCTGGGTGGGAGCCATAGCGAGGGGTTCCGGATATCGTTGGTGTGGCCCGTCCCGACGGGAGCCGCAGCGTTCAAACCCCGCAAGATCGTTGGCCGCTTCCGGAGATGGCCTTGCGGGGGCGTGCGACCGCCGCTATTTGAAGGCCATCGTCTGAGGAACGAATGAGCGGAACGTGGATGATCTACGGGGCCAACGGCTACACCGGCAGGCTCGCCGCGCGCTATGCGAAGGACTGCCATCACAGTCCGGTTCTGGCCGGCCGCCACCGCGAACGCGTCCGGCCGCTCGCGGGCGAACTGGGCTTTGAATCGCGCGTGTTCGATCTCGCCGACCAGGCGGTTGCGGCAACGAACCTTGAAGGCGTCGCGGCCGTGTTGCACTGCGCGGGTCCGTTCTCTGCCACCAGCAGGCCGATGCTCGCCGCGTGCCTGCGCGCCGGGACGCACTACCTCGACATTACCGGAGAAATCGCGGTGTTCGAAGGCATCCACTCGCGCACGGAGGAAATCAGAGCTGCCGGCATCGTCGCCGTCCCCGGAGTCGGCTTTGACGTCGTGCCCACAGATTGTCTCGCGGCCATGCTGAAACGCGAACTTCCCTCGGCGACCCATCTCAAGCTCGCGTTTAGACCGCGTTACGGCAAGCTCAGTCCTGGCACCACCAAGACCATGTTCGAAGGCCTGCCTGAGGGCGGACGGATTCGCAAGGACGGCAGGATCGTGAAGGTTCCTCCTGCATACAGGGTCGAAACCATCCCGTTTACCGAGACTCTCTCGGCCACCGCCGTCACCATTCCCTGGGGGGACGTCGCGACCGCGTACTACTCCACCGGGATTCCGAACATCGAAGTCTTCGCAGGCGTGCCGGAAAAACAGATTGGGAAAATGAAAATCCCCGGCTTCGTTCGCTGGCTGCTGGGGCGCGCGCCGGTGCAGACATTTTTGAAGGGACGGATCGCAAGTCGGGTGAAAGGCCCCACCGACGAGCAGCGCGCGCGCGACGAGGTCTATCTTTACGGCGAAGCCTGGGACGACGCCGGGCACAAGGTTGCCATGCGCCTGCGCACGAGCGAACCCTACACCTTGACCGCTGAAGCAGCCGTCAAGGCGACCCTGAAGGTCATAGAGGGCTGCCCCGCGCCGGGTGCGTACACGCCATCGATGGCGTTTGGAGCGGACTACGTTTTGGAGTTGGAGGGCACGAAACTCAGTCGCGTTACGTCGTAGGCGGCCGACCTTACTCGAACCGTTCGAGGCCTCTCGGCTTCCACACCTTGTTCGACTCCGGCCGCAACAGATACCGAATCAACGCGCGCGCATCGTCGGCATGCGTTGCTCTGGCGGACACCGCGACAGCCGTGTCGATCCACGCTCCGAGCTCGGCAGGCAGCGCGCCGACGAGCGCGATTTCCTTGTAAGGAAGAATCTGGCTGATCGTTTGAATGGCCATGTCGCCGTCGCCAGCAGCCAGCGCCTGACCGCCTTCGCCCTTCGTGCTGGGTGGCGCATTCACGCCGGCGAACTCCGGCCGCTTGAGCAGGTCGTCGATCAGCAGCGCGACCATCGTGCGCGACGCCGGATTCGAGCGCATCACCGCCTTCGCGCTCTTGAGGGCGGCGGCGAGCTTTTCGACGGTCGAGATGTCGGGTTTGGGTGCGCCCGCCCGCACCGCGAGACCCATCCGGTTGCGCCCGAGCGGCGTGAACGTGCCCGGCGCGACACCGCCATCCAGGGACAGCGTGGTCATCAGTTGAAACGGCAGCACGATGACATCGGGTGGCGGGGTTCTTTTCGTCATCTCCTGGACGATGGTACCCATCCCGACCGTAGCGATCCCGACCTTCTTGCCGGTCTCCTTCGTAAAGGCGGCGGCAATGTCGGGCAGGCCGGAGGAGAACACCACGCCTGGGGTGATGACTCTGATATCGGCTGTCGCATAATCGCCGGCGGTCGGCGCAGATACCGCCGCTGCAGTCTGGCCTTGGCCGCGACCCTCGGAGGCGATCTGCCAGAGCGCAACCGACGCGATTGCCAGAGCGGACACATGAATGCGGCGCACGTGTGTCTCGTTTTTGTTCGTGAAACGATCGTACGACAAATTGACGGCCGCCTGAACCGTAACACGCAATGATCTTCTGCGTCTTCAATTCGCCTCGTGGTCGCTGCGAAGAGCCGCGCGTAGAGTGCGTGGATGCGTGGTTCGCAGCCGCCTTTCGGCCAACTGATCAAGGCGCTCGGTCATTCCTTCGCGACGCTTGCAATTGGTGCTTCCCTTTGCGGTTGCGAATCGCCGCCCTGAGAACGGGGTGGACGCGCGCTCGAAACGGTTGTTGCCGACGCTGTGGGCCAACACCCGGCCGCGGCATGCCAAGTGGCGGCATCTGACGTGCGCGAATCTTGCGGAGGACTTTCTCCCACACGTCCGGCGACAAAGGGTAACGGGCGATGACGCTCGAGATGCCATCCGCAGGCTGACCATCGATCGTCTAATACCGTGTCATGCGTTCCATCACGCGGGATCTCCGATATGCACTGCGAGGTATCGGTCGCGAGCCGAGCTTCACGGCGCTCGCGGTCCTGACGCTCGCCCTCGGCATCGGCGCTGGGACCACGATGTTCAGCGTGATCCACAATGTCTTGTTCGATCCGTTTCCGTATCGCGATGCGCATCGCGTCGTCACGGTTCAGATTCACGACGACAGCAACGCGCGCCCGGGCGGCCGCAATTTCTTCCAGACGCCCGAATTCCTCGACTACCAGGAGCAAAGCACGGTCTTCGCGGAGGTGATTGCTGGGAGCGGCGAGGACGTTCTCCTGGCCAACAACGACGGGTCCGAACAATTCACCGGTGGCACCGTCTCGACAAACATGTTCGAGTTTCTCGGCGTCCCGCCGGTGATTGGACGAGGTCTGCTGCCGGAGGATGCCAAGCCGGACGCACCCCCCGTGTTCGTGATGGCCTACAAGATGTGGCTCAGCCGCTTCAACCTCGATCCAGCCATCGTCGGGCGCACGTACGTGCTCAACGGCGTGCCGACGACGCTGGTGGGCATCATGCCGAAGCGCTTCACCAAACTCGCGGCAGATTTATATCGTCCGGTGGTCCTCGACCGCGGCAACGCGGCGCTGAAGGACACCTACTTCATGTTTCAGGCGCGGCTCAAGCCTGGCGTGACCGTCCAGCAAGCCGCTGCCGAGACCAACGTCATCGCCCATCGAATCGCGCAGACCTATCCGCGTAACTACCCGAAGCAGTTCACCGCACACATCGTCGGTTGGGTGGACGCCTTGGTCGGACAATTCGGCCGAACGTTGTACACAATGGCGGCTGCGGTCGGCTTATTGCTGCTCATTGCCTGCGGCAACGTCGCGAACATGCTGCTGGCGCGCGGCGCCTCGCGCGAGCGCGAGATCGCGATTCGTTTATCGCTGGGAGCCAAGCGCGCGAAGATCGTTCGACAGTTGCTCGTTGAAAGCCTCGTGCTCGCGTTTGCCGGCGCGCTGGTTGGTGCGCTGTTCGCCTACGGGGGATTAAAGGGACTGATCGTGCTCATCCCCGACGGTTTCATTCCGCGCGAGGCGGATATTCGCTTGAATGTGCCCGTCCTGCTGTTCAGCATGGCGCTGGCGGTGATCACGTCGCTGCTCGCGGGCCTGATGCCGGCGCTTCAAACGGCAAGGCGCGAGATGGTTGAGCCGCTGAAGGACGCCGGCAAAGGCGTCAGCGGCGGGTTTCGCGGCGGACGGATGCGCAACGCCCTTGTCGTGCTCGAGGTGGCATTGTCGCTCGTGCTCCTGACCGGCGCCGGGCTCTTGATGCGAAACTTCGTCTCGCTGCGCACGATCGATCTCGGGATCAACCCCGACAAGATCTTTTTCGCGCGCTTGCCGCTGCCTCGCGAGCAGTATCAGAGCGCCGATGCGAAGCAGCGCTTCTTCGAGTCTCTGTTGCCACGTCTTGCGGCACTGCCCGGCGTGCGATCGGCAACGACAACGACGACGTTGCCGCCTTACGGCGGCATCCGGAGCGACATCGAGGTCGCTGGGAAACCCACACCGGAACAGCGCCAAGCCCTGTGTCAACTCGTGAGCGAGGGATACTTCGACACACTTGGGCTCAAGCTGCTTCGCGGCCGCACGTTCACGGCCGCTGAGGTCAATGGCTCGCGGCAGCTCGCGGTTGTGAACCAGACATTTGCGACGCGCTATCTCGGAGGCGAGGATCCGATCGGCCGCATGACTCGGGTCCTGATGCTCGAGAAGCTGCCGCAACCGGTGGCCAATCCGGTGTTCGAGATTATCGGCGTCGTCGCCGATGCCAGGAACCAGGGCGTCGTCGATCCTCCATCGCCTGAAATGTTCATCCCTTACAACGTGACCGGCATGTTCGAGCGCGGCATTCTAGTGCGCACCGAAGCACGGCCCGAGCTGCTTCTCAACAGCGCGCGCAACGAAGTGTGGGCGGTCGATCGAAATGTCGCGATGACGTTGGCGGGGAGTTTGAATTCGTTTCTCACGCAATTCACGTTTGCCGAACCGCGCTTCAGCCTGGTTCTTTTGGGGGTGTTCGCGGGCGTGGGTCTGGCACTGGTCGCGATCGGGGTGTACAGCGTGATTGCCTATTCCGTATCGCGCCAAACGCAGGAAATCGGTATTCGGATGGCGCTGGGTGCGCAACGGGCAAGCGTGTTGCGAATGGTGTTTCGATCGGGCTTGCGCCTGATTGTGATTGGGATCGTCGTCGGACTGGTGGCCAGCGCGGCGGCCACGCGCGTCATCGCCAGTCAGTTGCGGGACGTATCCCAGTACGATCCGTTCACGTTCGCAAGCGTCGGCGCCGTGATGCTACTGGCTGGAGTGGCGGCATGTTACGTACCTGCACGCCGCGCCACGCGCGTGGATCCTCTCGTCGCGTTGAGATGCGAATAAGCGCGGCCAGGTTCATTTCTCACCTGCTGCCGTAAGAGCCTTCAGTGACGCATCGATTTCGGACGGTGTTGCCGGGTGCGGGAGATACTTTACGGCTTCGCGTTGGTACGGGGCGTTTGGCCCTGCGATCGATATGATCGCGCCCGCGGTTTTGCCGGCGCAGCTGCCAACAAGATTGACGATCCACAGGCCGAGATTCGGCCAGTCCCGAGGGACGGCATGGACGCCAGGGGTAGGCAGGGCGGAGAGCTTCAGCGGAACGCTCCGGCGAGCGCCATTGACGATCCCCTCGGCAGTGGCAGTGATTTCCGCACGGGCGGGATCGGCGCAACCAGCCGGCCGCACCACAAGGAGCGACGCCTTCGCGGGCTGTGCATTGCCGGCGACTGGAGGGCCGACCTGCAGCGCAAACTCCTGAGCCATCGCAGGTGGCGCGCCCCACGCGGTCAGCAGGGCTGCAAGTCCGAAGCTGAGTCCGATTTGAAAATGCATCGCTCTCTCCCTCTTCTCGACGAATCTCTGTCGGTGTTCTTCACCACGTCCAGGCGAGCTCTTCTCGCCAGAGCTTCAAGGTCGCCGGATCGAGCGCCAGCGCCTTCTCACGCGTGATGCCAGTCGGCAGCGGCGTGAGCGCGACCATGCGGTCAACAATGCGCTGCCTTTGGTTCAGATCGACGCGCGACAGCAGATGCCATAGCGTCAACGTATCGCGTTGGCGGGATTCGGCCAAAACGACATCAACGGCGCGGCTTCCCCCGCCAGAATAGTCGTACTCGAGGAGCGCCTGTCGCAATCGCTCTGAAGCATCGTCGAAGGCCGGCGTGCCGGGCCCCACCTCCGGTCGCGTGGGACAACTGGCGCCGGCAGGCACGAGCGATTCCAGCTTGTCCCACTCGAGTGACGCCCACCCCGAGGTGACGCGCAGTCGACCGACGCCGGCCTCGTCTACCTCCATGGTGTACGCGCAACCGAGATCGACAACGGTGCTTGAAGCTGTCTCTACGAAAAACAACCGTGGAGGCGCGAGGATCTGCGCGCTGATCAACCCGCGCGCGAGATGCAGACGATGCTCGGTCGGTCGCGCGGCCAGCAGCTGCATCCGCGTGTTCGGCGCGATGTCGACGGTGCCGATGTCGCCGATCTTGATGCGAGCGCGTGACGCCGCGCCGGTCTCGATCCATTCGCGAATCGACACGCGGTCCATACCAGAAGATTCGTCGAGGCGAACGACGTCGTACGGCGTGGGACGATTGATTGACCAGAGCACGACGGCACCAATCGCAAGGATCACGATCGCGGCCAGCGCTAACGCACGGGGCCAGTGCGCCTCGAATGGCCTGCTGGGACCGAGGCTCCTCTCTCCCCTCGAGAAGGCATCTTCAATCGACGTCCAGACTGATGCTGGCGCCTCGACTAGCGTCAGCTCACGCATCATGCTTGCGGTGAATTGATGCCGGTCGAGTGACGCGCGGCAGCGATCGCACTCAGCAAGG
>JBOGIV010000171.1:0-5981 GCA_050747925.1 Vicinamibacterales bacterium | reverse complement strand
GGACGTGGCCTGGCAGCAGCACCGGCCGGCCATCGGCCCCAATCTCCTTGGCCCACGTGGTGGTCACAAACGGCCGGGCGACGATCGGCTTCCCCGTCGTCCTATCGATCGTGTAGTAGAAGCCGTTCCTGTTGGCGAACATCACCACCTTGCGCAGCTGCCCGGCAATGGTGAGGTCGGCGAGAATCGGGACCTCGGTGGCATCCCAGTCATGAACGTCGTGCGGCGTGAACTGATAGTGCCAGCGCAGCGCTCCGGTGTCGGCGTCGAGCGCGACCAGGGAGTTGCTGTAGAGGTTGTCCCCCTTGCGACTCTCGCTGTGGTAATCGGGGCCGGGATTGCCGATGCCGTACATCAGGAGGTTCTGCTCCGGATCGTAGGCGCCGGTCACCCAGACGCTGGCGCCGCCGATCTTCCACGAGTCGCCCGCCCACGTGTCGTTGCCGGGTTCGCCAGGACCGGGAATCGTGTAGAAGCGCCAGGCACGCTTGCCCGTCTGCGCATCGTAGGCATCGATGTAACCACGGATGCCGTATTCCCCACCCGCCACGCCGACAATGACCTTGTCCTTGACTGCGAGCGGTGCGATGGTCGACGAGTAGCCGATCTTGTAGTCCCCAAGCGTCGCGTCCCACACGATTGTCCCAGCTCTGCGGTCGATGGCGATCAGGTGAGCATCGAGAGTTGCCAGATACAACTTGTCGCCGAGCATCGCGAAGCCGCGATTGACGAGCCCGCAGCACGCGGTGAGGTTTGGCGGCAGCTCCCGGCGGTAGCGCCAGATCTGGCGTCCCGTGCGCGCGTCGATCGCCCACGCGACGTTCTGCGGACCGGTGACGTACAGCACATTGTCGTACAGCAGTGGCGTGGTTTCGAAGTTCCCGAGTGTGCCGGTCTGAAACGTCCACCTCGGCACGAGCCGGCCGACATTGTCGGGCGCAATCTGGGTCAGCGGACTGTGGCGCTGGTTGGCGTAATCGCCGCCGAAGGTCAGCCATCGGGAACCGTCGGAAGGGAGTCCTTCGAGGATCTCCTGCGGGGTGACCACCGCCGACGGCGCCTGCTGCGCGATGAGAACGCTGGCGCTCGCGCACGTCGCGATGGCAACAAGGGAACAACAACGCGTAGCACGCATGAACATCCTCGATTGGATCACTCTGACTTTCCCCACCCGGCCTACCCGGCCTACGCGGCCCACCCGGCCTATTGCCGCACCGCGGGGTCGAACCCTCGCAGCGTCTGCAAGTACCGAATGAGATCGTCGAGCTCGCTGTCGCCCAACCGATCGGGGCCAAAAACCGGCATCGCCGACCTGGTCCCGTTCACAACCGATTTCATCTTGTCCTTCTCGTATCCCTGGATGCGCTCGCGCGTATCCATGATCTGAACCGAAAACAGATCTTCGTTCTTCTTGACGCCCTGAATGGGAGGTCCGGAGTCCGGTGTGACGGTCACCGGCTCGAAGCCCGGCCGGAACGTCTCAGAGCCACGGCGGATTCGAGCCACGAGCACGTCGCGAGACCGGGCAGAGCCGATGCGCGACAGGTCCGGGCCGATTCGCCCGCCGTCGGCGTTGACCCGATGGCAGGAGGCGCAGTGGGCGCGAAACAGTCGCGCGCCGTTTTCCGCATTACCTCGCGGCGGATCGGTCGGCGCGGGCGCGGTGAGCGTGCGCAAGTAGGCCAGCATCTGCCAGATCTCACGATCGGATGTTCGAGGCGCCGAAAACGCGGGCATCTCCGTGCCGGGCACTCCGCTCCGTATCGTCTTGAACAAGCCCGGGTCGGTGCGACCAGAGGACCAGATCTGCGTGATGTCGGGGGCACGCACGCCGCGTGCGTCGGTGCCGTGGCAGTCCGCGCAGCGCTGCCGGAATCCGCCCATGCCGGCCAGGATCGCGTCCGGATTCCCCTCGTAGGGGTTCTTGTCAGCCGGCCCCTGCGCAGCGAACCCGTTAGCGCCGACCGTGACAAGGAGCGCCACGAGCGTCACGACCGAACCTGCCGACCTCATGGAATCTCACCTCCTGCTGCTGGCGGGCGTTATACCTCATTTTCGGGGCCCGCTGGTGCTCGCAGTTCAGGAGAAAACCAAACAGGAGGCCAGGCTACCCGAGAACCTCCCCGAAATCCCTCGCCCAGTTCTCACCGATGATCTTCTCGATGGCGGAAGACGCGTGCCACTCGCCGTAACAGTCCTCCACGCGGGGACGCGGACTGTCAATCGTTCCCAGGCCCATTGCGTTACGCTGTCGGGATGAAGCGCCTCAGCCCACCTGCCCTGAGCAAAGTCGAAGGGTTCGCCTTCCTCATCGCCATCGTCGGGCTCTTCGTCTTCACGCTTGCACCGGCAGGTCAGCAGACGCCCAATCCCGCCGATCGCTTCGAGGTGAGCGACGTGATGATTCCGACCCGCGATGGGACGAGGCTCCACACGATGATCTTCACGCCTCGCCCCTCGACTGCGCTCGGGGCAAGGAATCAGAGCGGGCCACTGCCGATCATCCTGAAGCGGACGCCCTATGGCATCGATGGGTCGGCCGCCAACTTCTCCAGCTACATGCGAGCGATGGCGGATGACGGCTACATCTTCGTCTTCCAGGACATCCGCGGGAAGTTCAAGTCTGAAGGACAGTTCGTGATGGTGCGTCCAGAATCCCTCGATCCGAAATCGATCGACGAGGGCACCGACACTTACGACAGCATCGAGTGGCTGCTCAAGAACGTGCGGAACAATAACGGCCGCGTGGGCATGCTGGGCATCTCCTACGACGGCTGGACGACGATCATGGGCGCGATCGAGCCGCACCCCGCGCTCAAGGCGATCTCGCCGCAGGCCTCACCGGCGGACATGTGGATGGGGGACGACTTCCACCACAACGGCGCATTCCGACTGAGCTACGGCTTCGAGTACGCGGCCATGATGGAAAGCGGCAGGGACGTTCAGCAGTTCACCTTCGATCGATACGACACCTTCGACTGGTATCTCTCACTTGGCCCGCTGGCGAACGTCAACGCGAAGTATCTCCACGGCAAGATTCCCACGTGGAACGACTACGTGGCGCATCCCGATTACGACGCGTTCTGGAAGCGCCAGACCATGATCCCGCACCTCACAAGCGTGAAGGTGCCGACGCTGAACGTCGCGGGCTGGTGGGATCAGGAGGACTTTTACGGACCCATCCGCATCTACGACGCGCTCGAGCCGCACGACGCCAACCGCATCAACTATCTCGTCGTCGGGCCCTGGCGCCATGGCGGCTGGGCAGGCGGCACCGGTGATTCGCTCGGCGCCATCCCGTTTGGCAGCCCCACCGCGACCTACTTTCGCAATCAGGTGCAGGCGCCATTCTTCGCGCATTTCCTGAAGGACAAAGGCCCACGCAATTTCCCGCAAGCGCTGACGTTCGAAGCCGGCTCGAATCAGTGGCGGCGGTGGGACGAATGGCCGCCGAAGAAACAGACAGAGACGCATTCGCTCCTCTTTGGGCCAAGCGAGCGGCTCACGATCGCCGACAAACCTAAAGGTTTGTCGCTACAAAGCGCTGGTGGGGACACACCTTCAGGTTTGTCCGAGTTTGACGAGTTCATCTCCGATCCTGCGCATCCGGTTCCGTATCGACATCGCCCGATTCAGCCGACGTATTTCCCTGGTGGATCGAAGTGGTCCACGTGGCTGGTCGAGGATCAGCGCTTCGTAGATGATCGGGCGGATGTGTTGAGTTGGGAGACCGAGCCGCTGACATCCGACCTCACGATCGCCGGTGAAGTCGTCGCCCATCTGTTCGCGTCAACGACCGGCAGCGACGCCGATTGGGTCGTGAAGCTGATCGATGTGTACCCCGAGGACAATCCCTCCAACTGGGATCTCGCTGGGTTTCAGTTGATGGTGTCGAACGAAGTTTTTCGCGGCAGGTACCGCACGAGCTTCGAAACGCCGTCAGCGATCACGCCGAACGCGGCGCTCGAGTACACCTGGAGCCTGCACACGCAGAACTACACCTTCAAGCGCGGTCATCGGGTGATGGTGCAGGTGCACAGCACGTGGTTCCCGATCATCGATCGGAATCCGCAGACGTTCGTGCCCAACATCTTCGAGGCGAAGGAGAGCGACTTCAAGGCCGCGACGCATCGGATCTATCGCACGACTCAGTACCCGTCACGAGTCGACATTCCGGTCGTGCGATAGACGCGTCTATTGTGGGCCGCGAAGTCGCCACCCTGGCTTTCGGCAACCGATCAATCATATGATCAGCAACAGTATGAGAACTATTGCGATCACTATTGACCCGGATATGCTTGCACGGCTCGAGCGCGCCACCGGCGGGACGAGCAAAGCCGCGACGAACCGCTCCCGCGCCATCCGCAAGGCGATCGAGGAGCACGTCGTTCGACTCGAGCGCGAGGCAGACGCGAGCCGCGAGGCGGCCATCATCAGGCGTCATCGCGATCGGCTGGCACGGGAGGCCCGGGCGCTGATCGGCGGGCAGGCCAAGTCGTGAAGTGGGGCGAGATCTACCGCACGAGGGACAAGGTCGCCGAGCGCAGACACAAGCCGGGGTTCTACGTCGTCGTGTCGCGAGACTTCATCGCCGGCCATGAAGACGTCGACACCGTGGTTTGCGCCCCGGTCTACAGCCAGATGCTCGGTCTGCGCACCGAGGTCGCCATTGGTGACGAGGAGGGTCTTTCTCGCGAGTGTGCTGTGCGCTGCGATTTCCTGACGCTGATGCTCAAGCACAAACTGACCGGCTTCATTGGCACACTGTCATCGTCCAAGCAGGCCGAGTTGAAGCGAGCGCTGATACATGCGCTTCAGCTCGATCGGTAGATCCGCATCGCCCCAGAGTCCGCAGGTATAGTCATGCAAGGGAATCCAACATGCGCATCGTCTGCATCCTCGCGTTGCTTCTGGCTTCGACCGTGGCGCTCCGCGCCGACGACTGGCCGCACTGGCGCGGACCCTTGACGTCGGGCGTGTCCAGCGAACGAGGCCTCCCCGAGCGATGGAGCGACACCGAGAACATCGCCTGGAAGACACCGATCGATGGCCTCGGCATCTCGTCGCCGATAGTCTGGGGCGATCGCGTCTTCGTCACCTCGCAGCAGGGGAGCGGCGTCGTGCGCCAGGGGCCCCGATTGTCGCAAGGCGGCAACGCGGCCCAGGCCGGCGAGCGTCCGCTGGGCGGCGGCGCGACCAAAGGCGAAGGCCGTGTCACCTTCCTGGTGACCGCATTGGACAAGGCCACAGGCAAACGACTGTGGCGATTCGAGCTGCCGGGCGAGGGCCCGTTGCCGTCGGTGCACGACAAGCACAATCTGGCCTCGTCCAGTCCCGCCACCGACGGCCAGCGCGTCTACACGTGGTTTGCCACCGGTCAGCTGGCCGCCATCGACCTATCCGGCAAGCTGGTGTGGAAGGCAAACCTGGGCGCCACCTACGGGCAGTTCGAGATCAACTGGGGCCATAGCAGTTCGCCGACGGTGTATCGCGACACGCTGATCCTCATCTGTTATCACGAGACACAGTCCTATCTGCTCGCGCTCGATTCGAACACCGGCAAGGTGCGGTGGAAGGTCGACGCCCAGCGAGGCACGACGTCGTACAGCACGCCGCTGGTGGTCGAATCCGGTGGCAAGGCGGAGGTCGTCGTCAACTCCAGCGCTGGCGTGAGCGGACACGACCTGGCGACGGGCGCGCGGTTGTGGCACATCGAGGAGTCGAACCGCTTTCCCATCCCGATGCCGCTCTTCGACAGCGGCCTCATCTTCACGAGCCGCGGATACCGGAGCAGCCCGTTCATGGCGGTGAAGCCTGGCGGCCAGGGCAACGTCGCCGGTTCGCACATCGTGTGGCGGGCGCCGTCGGGCGCGCCCTATGTCTCGTCGCTCGTCCACTATCAAGGCCTCATCTACATGGTGGGCGACGTTGGCGTGCTCACCGTCACCGACGCTAAGGATGGAACGCGCACACATCAGGAA
>JBOGIV010000170.1:0-17971 GCA_050747925.1 Vicinamibacterales bacterium | reverse complement strand
GAGTGGCCAACTGTATCGAGCGGCTTGCTGCAAACCACGCTCGGCGGCGGCCGCCGCCGTGCGATCGTCGAGCAGCGCCGCCATCCGAGCTGTAAATCCCTCGGCGTCATCGGGATCGACCGGGTCGGCCGCCGCGCCGGCGACCTCCGGCAGCGATCCGCGCGACGAGACCACAACCGGGATGCCGCACGCCATCGCTTCGAGAACCGGCAAGCCGAACCCCTCTTCGTACGACGGCAGGATCAACATGCGTGCGTCGGCGTAGAGATCGACGCGCCGCGCCGCGTCAACGTAGCCGGTGAACTCGACGCGGCCGGCCAATGGAAACTCCTTCGCGCGGGCTTCCCAGCGCGCCGACTCCGGTGTGGTTCGTCCCGCCAGGGTGAGGGGCGGCACATCGGCCACTCGGGACACGAGTCTGGCGTAGGCCTCGAGCAACGTGCCAACGTTCTTTCTCAGCCCCAGTGTTCCAATGAACAAGAGTCGCCGCCCTCGCCTGGCTGTTTGCCGCGATGCCACCTGCGCCGCCCAGGAGGGTGTGCCGGGCGAACAGATGTGGACGCGCGCACGAGCCAGACCCAGCTCTCGGATCACCTCGCCAGCCGCGTAGCGGGATGACACCACCACCGCATGAGCCCGCCTGGCGTGTGACCGGGCGAGCACGGGATAGTCGCGTCGCATTTCCGCTTCGACATGTTCGGGATGTCGCAGGAAATCCAAATCATGAATCGTGACGACCTGCGCTGCCCTGGCGGCCGGGATCAACAACGGACTCTGACTATGAGCCACCGAGCACGCGCCCGCGAGCCACTCCACTGGTGGCCACTCGAGCCGGTTCCACGCCCACGTGAGGAGCCGGACGGGAATCCGGCGGTCGACGATGCGGACGTTCGACAATTCCTCGCGAATGCCAGGCGCCGGCCGATCTTTCCAGGAGCTGGTGAAGAGGACGACTTGGTCGGATTGGTCGGGTCCCGCGGAGCTCGACAACGCGCGAACCAACTCGTGCACGAACTCGCCAACACCGGTCCGTTCGCGCAGGGCCGCGCGGTAATCCACCAGGATCCGCACTGGCACAAGGTAACATGACAGGTGACACTGATGCCGACAAGTCCTTATGGTTCAGTATGTTGACAGCATGATCCCCGGATGATACGCTCTGGGTTTTTCAGTGGTGAGACGCGCGCTCGCCTGAAGGAAAGGATTCGCGGATGAAGATTGCGGTTGTCGGCACTGGTTACGTCGGCCTGGTTTTGGGCGCATGTCTGGCTGAATCGGGGAACGATGTCATCTGTGTCGACAACGACGCAGGCAAAGTCCAGATGCTCCGCCGCGGGCAGGTGCCGATTTACGAGCCTGGGCTGCAGGAGCTGGTCAAACGCAACAAGACCGAAGGCCGGCTCGCGTTCACGACCGAGCTCCCCAAGGCCGTCCGCGCGTCGCAGGTCGTGTTCATCGCCGTGGGGACCCCGCAGGGGGAGGACGGCTCCGCCGACTTGCGCCACGTGCTGGGCGTCGCGCGCGACATCGCGAAGTCGATGCCCGGCTACCGCGTCATCGTCAACAAAAGCACGGTGCCTGTCGGGACGGCCGAGAAAGTCCGCGAGATTGTTCGTCGGGAAACGACGCATCCCTTCAGCGTGGTGAGCAATCCGGAGTTCTTGAAGCAGGGCGCGGCGGTCGATGACTTCATGAAGCCCGATCGCGTGGTCATCGGTGCCGAAGATCCGCGCGCGGCCGAGCTGATGGTGACGCTCTATCAGCCATTCACGCGCACCGGTGCGCCCATCATGGTGATGGATTGCGCCAGCGCGGAGCTGGCCAAGTACGCCGCCAACGCGATCTTGGCGACGAAGATCTCGTTCATGAACGAGATCGCGAACCTCTGCGATCTCTTCAAGGCGGATGTCGATCGCGTGCGCCAGGCGGTCGGATCCGACCGCCGCATCGGCACATCGTTTCTCTTCCCCGGCGTCGGGTTCGGCGGCAGTTGTTTTCCGAAGGACGTCAAGGCACTCGTGCGCTTCGCAGCCGACAAGAAATACGACTTCAAGATTCTCAAGGCCGTCAACTCGGTCAACGAGCTGCAAAAGCGTGTGCTCGTGAAGAAGATCGAGGCGCACTTCGGCTCGGTGAAGGGCAAGACCATCGCGGTGTGGGGACTGTCGTTCAAGCCGAAAACCGACGACATGCGCGAGGCGCCGTCCATTCCGATCATCGAGTCGCTGCTGAGCAAAGGCGCCACCGTGCAGGCGTACGATCCTGAAGCGATGGAGGTGGCGCGCGGGATTTTTGGCTCTCGAGTCTCGTACGCGAAGCGCAACTACGATGCCTTGAAGGGCGCCGACGCGCTCGCGGTCGTCACCGAATGGCAGGAATTCCGGGAGCCGGACTTCGCGCGCATGCGCAAGCTGATGCGGAGTGCCGTCGTCTTTGACGGCCGGAACATCTACCTGCCAAGCCAGATGAAGACCGAAGGCTTCACGTACTACTCCATCGGGCGATAGGCGTGGCGCGAGTGGTGGTCACCGGCGGAGCCGGGTACGTTGGCAGTCATGCCGTCCGGGCGTTGCTCGACGGTGGTCACGCCGTCGCGGTCGTCGACGATCTGTCGGCCGGCCACGCCGAGGCGGTTCCGCCCGATGTGTCGCTCACGCGCGCAAACATTCACGACACCGAGACAGTTCGCGGCGTCCTCGAGGACCATGGCGCTGACGCGGTGATGCACTTTGCCGCCTGGCTCACGGTCAACGAGTCCGTGCATAAGCCGCTCGACTATTACAAGAACAACGTCGGCGGAACACTGTCGGTGCTCGACGCCATGCGAGCGGCCGGCGTCCGCCGATTCGTGTTCTCGTCGACCTGCGCCGTCTACGGGCAGCCGCCGACGATGCCCATTCTCGAGAGCTTCGAGAAACAGCCTGCCAACGCGTACGGCGAGACAAAACTCGCTGTAGAACGGGCGCTGCCACATCTGGAGCGCGCGTACGGGCTGCGATGGATTGCGCTTCGCTATTTCAACGCGGCCGGCGCCCATCCAAGCGGAGAGATCGGCGAAGACCACGATCCCGAGATTCACTTGATCCCTCTGGCGATTCGCGCCGCCAATGGCGGAACGCCGCTGAAGGTGTTTGGGCAGGACTATCCAACACCGGACGGGACCTGTCTGAGGGACTACATTCACGTCTGCGACCTCGCCGAGGCCCACCTGCGAGCGCTCGCCGCGCTCGACGGCGGGGCGCCGTCTGCGGCGTACAATGTCGGCACTGGGACGGCGCACTCGGTTCGAAGCGTGATCGACACGGTGAGTCGCGTGATTGGACGGCCAGTCGCCTGGGAGCCGGCGCCACGGCGAGAGGGCGATCCTGCTGAGCTTCGTGCCTCCAGCGAGCGCGCTCAACGTGCGCTCGGCTGGCGACCACGCTTCGCCGACCTCGAGACGATCGTGGGCCACGCGTGGCTGTGGCATTCGACGCACCCTAGGGGATACACGGTGTCAGACACCGGCCGCTGATGAACGCATTTCTGAGGCTGCTACGCTACGCCGCTCCGCATCGCCTGGTCATCGTCGGGGCGGTACTGGCCATGCTGGTCTCCGGCGCCGCGACGGTTGCGCTCGCGTACCTCATCAAGCCGATCATCGACGACGTTCTCCGCAACCAAAGCCGGCTTGGATTTGTCAGCGCGGGCATTCTGATCGGGTTCTTCCTCAAGGGTGTCGGGTCGTACTTCTCGAGCTATCTCATGGAAGGGCTCGGCCATCGCGTTGTGATGGTGGTAAGAAACCAGCTTTTCCGCCATTTGCTCGAACAGTCCGCCGCCTTCTTCGCCCGACGCACGTCCGGACAGCTCTTATCGCGAATCAATAACGACGTGGGTCTCGTGCAGCGCGCGGTGTCGGAAACCGTGGGCGACCTGGCACGCGAGTCGCTGGCGCTGTTGGGAGCGGCTCTGCTGCTTTTCTATTACGACGCGAAGCTGGCGCTTCTGTGCATGACCGCCACACCGATCGTTGTCTATCCGCTCGTGCGCTTGGGCACACGAGTCAGGACGGTGACGCGCTGGAGTCAGGAGGCGCAAGAGCACCTGTCGCATGTTGCCACCGAGGCCTTCACCGGCCATCGCATCGTCAAGGCGTTCGGCGCGGAAGGCAGAGAAGCCAAGAAGTTCGATCGGGCGTCCTACGACCTGTTTCGCACCAATCTGAAGGTCACGCGTGTGCTCGCGCTGCTTCCGCCCACGATGGAGTTTGTGGGCGGCGTCGCCGTAGCCCTTGCGCTGTGGTACGGCAGTCGTGAAATTGCGATGGGGCGGCTCACGGCGGGCGAGTTCACGTCGTTCATTGGCGCGCTGCTGCTGATGTACGGGCCGGTCAAGAAACTGTCCCGAGTCAATGCGAACCTGCAACAGGCGGTGGCGGCGTCGGAACGCATTTTCGAGTTGCTCGACACGCACACCGAAGTCGTCGAGCGCCAATGGGCGAAGCCGCTCGAACCCTTCGCCGACGCCATTGAGTTTCGAGAGGTCACGTTCGGGTACGAAGATGGCCACGGGCGTAGCACGCTGCGGGGCGTCTCGATGACGATTCGAGCGGGTCAGATGGTGGCCATCGTCGGTCGAAGCGGCGCCGGCAAGACGACGCTGGTGAACCTGCTGCCGCGGTTCTACGACGTCAGCAAGGGCGTCATCTTGATCGATGGCATCGACGTTCGTGACGTCACGCTCGGCTCGCTTCGTGCTCAGATCGGCATGGTGACGCAGGAAACCGTGCTCTTCGACGACACGATTGCCGCCAACATCGCCTACGGGATAGCGAATGCGTCGCGGCAAGCCATCGAAGCGGCCGCGCGTGCGGCGAACGCCCACGAGTTCATCATGACCCAGCCCTCGGGTTACGAGACGACCATCGGTGAACGCGGTCAGCGTTTGTCGGGGGGACAACGTCAACGCCTGGCGATTGCGCGCGCCCTGCTCAAGAACTCGCCGATTCTGATTCTCGATGAAGCGACCTCGTCACTCGACTCCGAATCCGAGCGTCTGGTCCAGGGGGCGCTGGCGACGTTGATGTTGAATCGGACGTCCCTGGTCATCGCGCATCGGCTGTCGACCGTGCAGCGCGCCGACGCAATTGTCGTCCTGGAGCGCGGTCGAGTCGTTGAAGTGGGCCGGCATGACGAGCTCATCGCTCGGCCTCACGGCGCGTACGCGCGCCTGCACGCGATGCAGTGGTGGACGGGGGATTCCGAGGAGGGCGAGTCGAAGGCCGAGGGCCGCACGGCGAAGGCTGAGAGCGCCCTATGATCAAGAGCATGACGGGGTTTGCCTCACTCACCCGCGATGACGATCGCGGGGTGCTGGGCATCACGATCCGGGCCGTCAACCACCGCTTCCTCGATTTGCAGGTGCGTCTGCCTCAGGCGCTCGCGTCGCTCGAGCCGCGATTGCGGTCGGCGGTTCAGGCACGCGTCGCGCGCGGCCGCGTAGAGGTGTCGGTGTCGCTGCAACCGCGACAAGTGGCTGCGCCAGATGTAGAACTGAACGCGGAATTTGCGCGCGCGTTGTCGGCCGTTCTGGAGCAGGCGCGCGAACAGGGCCTCGTCGCGGGCACGTTGACGCCGGGCGACCTTCTGCGCATGCCGCAGGCACTCACGATTCGCGAGCGTCTGCCGGAGGCCGATCGCACGGCCGAGTCGATGGGCGACACCGTCGAGGAGGCGCTCCACGCCGCGCTCGACCAGTTAGAAGCGATGCGCGTTCGCGAAGGGGATCACCTCCGCGCGGATCTCGTGGTTCGCCGGACGCAGCTTGCCGACTTGGCCGGTCGGGTCGTGGCCGCTGCCGAAGCCGGGCGGAAGGAGTTCGAAACTCGCCTGCTCGAGCGAGCGCGTGAGCTCGCCGGCACGGTTCCCGTCGATCACGGACTGGTCGCTCAGGAAGTCGTCCGCGTCGCGCATCGATCGGACATCAGCGAAGAGGTGACGCGCTTCCAGGGTCATCTGGCGCACTGGGACGACTTGTCCGGCGGCGCCGAGCCGTGCGGGCGCAAACTCGACTTCCTGCTGCAGGAGATGAATCGCGAGGTCAACACGATCGGATCGAAAGCCGATGGGGCGTTGGTGTCCGAACTGGTCATCCAAGTGAAGGCCGAGCTCGAACGGCTCAGGGAACAGGTTCAGAATGTCGAGTGACGCCAGAGGCCTGCTGTTCATCATTTCGGCCGCCTCTGGCACGGGCAAGACGACGCTTGCCGAGCGTCTGGTCCAAATCCTTCCCAATCTGTGTTTGTCGCACTCGTACACCTCGCGTCCGGCGCGCGCCAACGAGCGGGATGGCGTCGACTATAATTTTGTCAGCCGCGAGACGTTCGAAGCGATGATAGGGCGCGGCGAGTTCCTCGAGTGGGCGGACGTGTTCGGCAATCTGTACGGCACGTCGGCAGGCGATACCGAGCGGCTTCAGGCGTTGGGACAGGACGTCGTCCTCGTCATCGACGTCGAGGGAGCTCGTCAGGTGCGGGCGCGCGGCGTCGACCACACCGCGATTTTCATCCTGCCGCCTTCATTCGAGGTTCTCGAGCGGCGACTTCGCGGACGGAGTGCCGACAGCGAGGCGGTGATGCAACGGCGGTTGGCGGCGGCGAGACTCGAAGTGGACTGCTATCGTGCCTACGACTACGTCGTGATCAACGATCAGCTGGAGTCCACCGTCGTCCGGTTACAGGAGATCATCGCCGCCGAGCGTTCTCGAACACCGCGCATGCAGAAGCTCGCAGACAAGATCATCCAGACGTTCAGGGCTTAGTTAAGTTAGGCCGGGTAGGCCGGGTAGGCCGGGTAGGCCGGGTAGGGCAGGTAGGGCAGGTAGGGCAGGTAGGGCAGGTAGGGCAGGTAGGGCGGGTAGGGCAGGTAGGGCAGGTAGGGCAGGTAGGGCAGGTAGGGAGTCATGGCTTTCATCGCACTCGGCGTCACCGGCGGGATTGGAGCGTATAAGGCAGTCGAAGTCGCCCGTGGCCTGCAAAAGAATGGTCACGAGGTCGTGGCGGTGATGTCGCGATCCGCTCGGCGTTTCGTGGGTCCGCTGACGTTTGAGGCAATCACGCGCCGCCCCGTTGTGACCGATCAGTGGAAACCAGGCGCCAACGCCGACATCGAACACATTTCACTTGCGTCGAGCATTGACCTGCTCGTCGTGGCTCCCGCAACGGCCAACACGCTGGGGAAGTTCGCGAGCGGACTCGCGGACGATTTCCTGTCATCGCTCTACCTGGCAACCCGAGCGGCCGTGCTGATCGCGCCGGCGATGAACACGAACATGTTCGAGCACCCAGCGGTCGTCCGAAACCTGGAGATCCTGCGGGCGCGCGGAGTTCACATCGTCGATCCGGGATCCGGCTACCTCGCCTGCGGATGGATCGGCAAGGGCCGGCTGGCGGAGCCTGAAGACGTCGTCGCCGCGGTCGAGGGGCTGCTTCGACCGGGCGGATCGGCCTTGACCGGTCGTCGCGTGTTGGTCACCGCGGGCCCCACCTACGAGAACATCGATCCGGTGCGGTTCGTCGGCAATCGATCGAGTGGCCGTATGGGATACGCGGTGGCCACTGAGGCGCTCAGGCGCGGTGCGACCGTGACGTTGGTGAGTGGACCCACACATCTGACGCCCCCGGCGGCGGCCGACGTCGTGAAGGTGCGAAGCGCGGCCGAGATGCACCTAGCGGTGATGGCGCGCGCCGCCGATCAGGATGTCGTCGTGATGTCGGCCGCGGTCGCCGACTACACGCCGGCGGAACCGGCGGATCACAAGCTCAAGAAGGGCGACGGTCCGCTCACGCTGACGCTGAATCGGACGCGCGACATTCTCGCTGACCTTGGCAAGCTGCCATCTCGTGCGAGTGGGCGACCGGTTCTCGTGGGCTTCGCGGCCGAGACAGACGACGTTGTCGCCCGCGCGCAAGCGAAGTTGCGCGCGAAAGGCGCCGACCTGGTGGTGGCCAACGACGTTTCACGTGCAGACGCCGGCTTCGAAGCCGAGACCAATGCCGTGACCCTCGTGTCGGGCGACGCGGTAGAACGTGTTCCCCTGCAAAGCAAAGCTGCGGTCGCGGTACGAATTCTCGATGCTGTCGAGCGGCAGCTGGCAGGGTCTTCCGCCAACGCGCCGGCGTAAGGCACAGATGTCACAGATGACACCGATTGGGCGGAGGCGGGTTCCTCGCTGATGTCGCGGGAGCTGTCCGAACACCTTCGCTTCTACAGCCAGCTGGGAGTGACTGGGATCAGCCGCGATCCCGCCTGGCGACAGCGCGGCGACGCACCTAAGGAGTTGTCGAGCCCCGCTACCGAGAGTCTGCTTGACATCAAAACGGAAATCGGGCCCGACTGCACTCGGTGCAAGCTCTGCACGCTTGGAAGACGACAGGTCGTGTTTGGCGTCGGCAGTCCCCACGCGCGATTGATGTTCGTTGGCGAGGGGCCCGGGGAAGACGAAGACAGACAAGGCGAGCCGTTTGTGGGGCGCGCCGGCCAGCTCCTGACCAAGATCATCGAAGCGATCGGTTTAACCCGCGATCAGGTCTACATCGCCAACGTGATCAAGTGCCGCCCTCCCGGTAACCGGAACCCGGAGCCCGACGAAGTGGCTGAGTGTGAGCCCTTCCTGTTTCGCCAGATAGCAGCCATCAAGCCGACAGTGATCGTCCCGCTCGGCAAGTTCGCCGCGCAGTCGCTGCTCGAGACTACCGATCCAATCACGCGCCTTCGCGGTCGAGAGTTCCAGTACCGCGGCGCATCGTTGATTCCAACCTTCCACCCCGCCTATCTGCTTCGCAACCCGTCGGCGAAACGCGAGGTGTGGGAAGACATGAAGAAGGTCCGCGCGCTGCTACAGCAAAGCGGAGCCTTCGTCATGGCCTTCGCCGTGCATTTGGTTTGAGGCGGAGCGTTGCTGCCGTCCCGGCTCGTGTCTGTCGCGGTCCCCGTGCCCGCGCTCGGGCTGCTCACCTACCGCGTTGCCGCGTCAGGTTCGATGCCGCCCGCCGGGGCGCGAGTCGTTGTCCCGCTTGGCCCCAGAAAACTCACGGGCGTCGTGATCGGCGAGGCGCCACCGCCCACCATCGAGATCGAGTTGCGCGACGTCTACGACGTCCTGGATGAGACGCCGTTTGTTCCGCCCGACGTGGTGAAGCTGACCGAGTGGGTGGCCAACTACTATCTCGCCGGCCCGGGCGCGGCGCTCGCCTCTGCCTTGCCTCCGCACGCGCTCACCGGACGCGTTGACGCGTTCAAGACGACTCGTGTGGCAGCGCTCACGCCTGCCGGGCTCGACGTCGCCGAACGTCTGAACGTGGAGCCGGGTTGTGTTCCAGGGAACGACAGAAATCTGCCGCGATTGGGCGCGCGTCAGCTGGACGCGCTCCGGCTGCTCGCGGCAACGCCTGATGGACTCGCGACGTCCGCGCTTTCGGATCGGGGAGTCTCTGCGGCGACGATTGGACGCCTTCGTGCGATGGGTCTGGCGAGCATTCGGCAAGAGACGATCGACCGAAGCCCGTTCGCTCGGGCGGTGACGACGGGGGCGATCGACAGTCGCCAACGAACGCTGACCGCTGAGCAACACGCCGCGCTCGAGCATCTGCGGCCTCTTGCGGCAGCCGGATCGTTTCACGTGACGCTGCTGCATGGCGTCACCGGCAGCGGCAAGACCGAAGTCTATCTGCGACTGGCTGAGATCGTCCGGCAGAGCGGTCGCAGTGTGTTGATGCTGGTTCCGGAGATTGCGCTCACTCCACAGGTCGCCGAGGCGTTCGGCGCCCGCTTCGGTTCGCAGGTGGCCGTCCAGCACAGTGGGCTGTCTGACGGTGAGCGTCACGATCAATGGCATCGCATTCGACGCGGGAACGTGGATGTGGTGATCGGAACGCGTTCGGCAGTGTTCGCGCCGATCGGGCACCTGGGCCTCATCATCGTGGACGAGGAACACGACACCTCATACAAACAGGAGGAGACCCCGCGATACCACGGACGCGACGTCGCCATCATGCGCGCGAAGTTCAGCGACGCGCTCGTGGTGCTGGGATCGGCGACGCCGGCTCTGGAGTCTTATGCCAACGCCACGGCGGGTCGCTACTCGCTCGTCTCGCTCGATCAGCGCGTGTTGAGCCGGCCGATGGCCGACGTCCAGGTCGTCAACATGCGGAACGAGATGGCGGCGGAAGGCGCCGAGGTCGTGCTGAGCCGCACACTTCGCGAAGCGGTGTCCGATCGGCTGACGCGCGGCGAGCAGTCGTTGATTCTCCTGAATCGCCGGGGGTTTGCCATCGCCGTCGTGTGCCGTCAATGCGGGACGACGCTGGAGTGTCCCAATTGCAGCGTCTCGCTGACGGTCCACAAACGAGGCGTCGATTGGCGGGCGCGCTGCCACTACTGCAACTTCACGCGACCGGTGCCGAGCGCGTGCACCAGATGCGCGGCACCGTACCTCGAGCGCACCGGTTTCGGCACCGAGCGCATCGAGGCGGAGATTCGCTCGCTCTTCCCGAGCGCGAGAGTGTCTCGCGTGGATCGCGACGCCATGAGACGCAAGGGCAGTCTCGTCGACGTGCTCAACCGCTTTGCGCGACGCGAGATCGACGTGCTGGTCGGCACCCAGATGATCGCGAAGGGCCATGATTTTCCCGACGTCACGCTGGTGGGCGTCGTGTCCGCCGACGTCGGGCTTGGGCTGGCGGACTTTCGCGCCGCCGAGCGGACGTTTCAGTTGCTCACTCAAGTCGCCGGCCGCGCGGGGCGCGGTGAACGCGCCGGCCTTGCCATCATCCAATCGCTTGTCCCCGAACACTACGGCATTCAGCTCGCATGCACTCAGGACTATCGACGCTTTTACGATCGTGAGATCGAATTCCGCCGGCGGATGCGATATCCACCGCAAGTGGCGATGGTGAACGTCGTGGTTCGTGGACGAACGTTTGCCGCGGCAATGGACGCTGCGCGCGATCTCGCCGGTGCCGTGCCGGGCGGCAAGGGGTTTGTCATCCTTGGACCGGCCCCCGCGCCGCTGACGAGGCTGCGAGGCGAACATCGCGCCCAGTTCTTCCTCAAGGGCACGAGCCGAGCTGGTATGCGCGAAGCGCTACAGGCCACTTTGGCGAAGCACCCGGAGCTGGCGCGTCGAGTGGTCGTCGATGTCGATCCGCTCTCGATGCTCTAGTGCAGCGCCTGAGTCGGTAGCGCTGCGGTTTTCTGCGATCAGCCATCAGCAATCGGTGCGACACCTGAAAGCCGAAAGCCGAGAGCTGATCAGGGCGCGCCGGTGACAAACGGCTCAATCGGAGCGGGCGTGAAGCAGATGACCAGCATGACCATTGCAATCGCGGCCAGCACGAGGCGGCTTCGATCGAGTGGGATTTCGTCGTCGAGCGTTCTCGGGTGCCGCGGGCCAATGGTCACCAGCATCACGATTAACAGAACGGTCCACGCAATCCAACTCGACGACACGAACGTGAGCCCGATTGCGACCACCACCATCAACAGCGTCACGGTGGTCGAGCGCCGGCCCAGCACGGCGTAGGCAAGGTGCCCGCCGTCCAGCTGGCCGACCGGAAAAAGGTTGAGCGCCGTTGCCAGCAGGCCGAACCACGCCGCAAACGCCATCGGATGCATGTTGATCGAGTAGCCCTCCGGCACCTCACCCCAGACGATCCACGAGGCGAATCGGAAGAGTAGCGGCTCACCAAGCTCCATCAGCTCCGACGGATCCTCAGGCAGCTTCACCATCCTCGACAGCGACAGACCGAGAAACAACGCCGGGACCGCCACCAGGAATCCGGCGATCGGCCCCGCGATACCGATGTCGAACAGCGCGACCTTGGTCGGGATGCGTGATCGGATTCGGATGAACGCGCCCAAGGTCCCGGTCAGCGGCAGCGGCGCCGGCAGAAAGTATGGCAGCGAGACGTCGACGCCGTAGCGAAGACAGGCGACGTAGTGGCCCATCTCATGGCAGCCAAGAATGGCGAGCACCGTGAGGCTGTACCACAGGCCGTGCAGATAGAAGCTCGGACTGGAGAGCAAACTGCCGAAAAATTCACGCCCCCCGTCTGGCAAGTCAGTCAGCGACGTGAAGTCTGCCGTATAGCCGACGTAGTGATAGCCGCCGACGACGGTGGTGGAAATGAGGGTGAGGCCGAGCAAACCGAGATGGAACCCCAATCGTTCGCGACGTGGTTCGACCGGGATGAGCGCCGGCGGCACCTCGTCTGGCGCCGGTAAGGGTGGCCAAGGGCCAGACGGCGACGGCACGGGTCTACCCGATGTTCTGCAATTCTTTACCGGGCTTGAAGCGGATGGTCCGGCCTGGCGGGATCCGCACTTCTTTCCCGGTTCGCGGGTTGCGTCCGATCCCGCGCTTGCGAGGCTTCACTTGGAACACGCCAAAGCCTCGCAGCTCAATGCGTTCGCCGCGCTGCATCGAATGACGCATCGCCTCGAACACGGCGTCGACAGCGAGCTCGGCTTTGACCTTGGTGACGTCAGCCACCCGCGAGACCTCGTTCACGATGTCGACCTTGATCATGCGCTCTGACCACTCCGATCAGTGTAACTAGCTTAATTGACGGCACTTACACTGTCAAACCGTAAGTCGTTTTGCGACGCGGACTTATCGGCGATTCACGCCCCAATGGAAAGACGCCGATCCCCGCAAACTCTTTGCACGCTGTAAGATCGGGCCGATTGTGCCAGGACAGCGCCGCGCTCAGGTCGTCATCGTGGGCCGCCCCAATGTCGGTAAGTCAACCCTTTTCAATCGGTTGACTGGGGCTCGCCGCGCCATTGTCACACCCGTCCCCGGGACCACCCGTGACGTTATTACTCATCCAGCCGACTGGCGGGGTTGCCGATTCGATCTGACCGATACCGGTGGCCTCTTCGGGGCGAGCGAGGACCCTCTCCATCGGTTGGTCGTCGAACGCGGCCGTCGCGCGCTCGAGTCCGCGGACCTCATTGTGTTCGTCACCGATGGAAGGGACGGGCTGGTGCCTGGCGACGAGGAGATCGCTGCGGCGGTCCGGGGCAGCGGAGTACCGGCGGTCATGGCGATCAACAAAGTCGACGATCGGCGCGCACGAGATGGCGCCTTGGAGCTCTATCGGCTTGGATTCGAGCCGGTGATCGAAATCAGCGCCGAGCACGGGCGCGGCGCCGGTGACTTACTCGACGCCGTGATCGAGAAGCTTCAGCACAAGGCGACCGAACGCCGTGAGGGGGCCGAGGACATCGCGCCAGATGAGTTGGCGTCACGCGAAACCGCCATCGCCATCGTCGGCCGTCCGAATGCCGGCAAGTCGTCGCTCGTCAACGCCCTGTTGCGCGAAGAGCGCATGATTGTCTCGCCGGTTCCGGGGACGACGCGCGACGCTGTCGATTCGGTTCTCACGTGGCATCGCCGGCGGTTCCGAATTGTCGACACGGCAGGCATTCGTAAGCCTGGTCGCGTCGCTCGATCGGGTCAAGTCGAGGCGCTCAGTGTGATGCTCGCGCGCCGCGCCATCGAGCGCGCCGACATCGTTGTGCTCGTGATGGACGCGACCATCGGGCCGACCGATCAAGACGCGGCCATCGTAGGAGCGGCCGCAGAGGCGGGCCGCGGAGTGATCATCGTCGCCAACAAGTGGGACCTCATGAAGGCGCAGGGATCGGAGGGCGCGAAGATTTTCGACCGCAAGGTTGGCGATCATCTGAAGTTCCTCGACTACGCGCCCATTCTTCATGTCTCTGCTGAAACGGGCGAACGCACGGGAAAGCTGCTCGAGACGGTCGATCGGGTGATGGCCGCGTCCCGTGCACGAGTGCCGACGGGCGAGCTCAATCGCTTCATTCACGAGCTGACGACGGCGTCACCGCCGATCGCCGAATCGAAGCGGCGTCATGTCCGCGTGCTCTATGCCGCGCAGCCGACGGTGGCGCCGCCGACATTCGTCCTCTTCACGAATGTGTCGGCCAAGCTCCACTTTTCGTACATGCGCTTTCTCGAGAATCGACTGCGTGAGAAGTACGACTTTTTCGGGACGCCCATTCGAATTGTCGTTCGCGGACGCGCGTCGCGATCGGCGGAGAAACGCCCGAACTCGAGCGAGCGCCGGCGTCGTACACCGCGCACGAAACGGCAAGGGACCCGCCGGGATCGCTGAAACCTGCGTGCTATACTCGCGAAGGGAAAATCGCCTCGATGGCTGCACCGAAGCGCGAGCTCTTCAAAGTCGCCGAAGTCTGCGACGTGGTGCAGGTTCAGCCGTACGTCCTGCGTTCATGGGAGGCCGAGTTTCCGCAGTTGGGTCAGGCTGGAATCAGTGGAGGGCCGCGGCAATATCGGCGGGCCGACGTCGAGCTGGCCCTCAGGATCAAGCATCTGGTCTTCGATGAGGGGCTCACGCTCGCAGGCGCGCGTCGACGGCTTGAAGAAGAAGGCAGTCCGACCAACGGCGCGTCGGCGGCGATGGTGGAAGAGATCTTGGGCGATCGCGCCAAGGATCGCGTGAGGAACGTGCGCAACGGCCTGCAATCGTTGCTACAGCTACTGTCGAAAGACGGCCAGCGCGAATTGGAGCTGGTGCCGCCGGCGCCGCCGAGGCGCAGTCGGAAGAAATAGCAGTCGGAACATATTGACTATCGGGATGTAGCGCAGCCTGGCTAGCGCGCCTGCTTGGGGTGCAGGAGGTCCCGGGTTCGAATCCCGGCATCCCGACCAACCCTCTTCAGCGTTGAAACCTTCCCGAGCGCTTCCACTTCAGCTCATCGTGCTCGCGGCATTGGTTGCACTTGCGTTGCTGCTGCCGCGATTCGCATGGGTTCGTGACACGTACTCGGCACGCTTCTATCCATCCCTACAAACGAGCCTGACGAGTTGGTCCAATCTCGTTCAGATCCCACTGTTTGACGTCACGGTCGGCCTCGCCGTGGTCGTGTTGCTGATCGGATGGGTGAGTCGAGTCCGCGCCGCTCGACGGGACCGTTCCGTTCGGCCAATCGCGCGAGCGCTCGTCTTCAGCGCGCTCATCGCGGCGATGACCTATCTGTGGTTCTTGTTCGCATGGGGGCTCAACTACACTCGGCCGCCCCTTGAACGTTCCATCCCGTACGATGCTTCCCGCATCACACCGATCGCGTTGCAAGCGCTGGCTGAACGCGCGGTCAGCGAAGCGAATCACACGTACGAAGCGGCGCACGCCGCGGGATTTCCGGCCATCGACGCCTCGCCGCCAGATCTCGCCGAGGCCGTTCGCCAGATGTCACGGGAGCTCGGACGTTCAGCGCCCGCGATTCTCGCCCATCCAAAGCACTCGATGTTCTCGCCGTATTTCCGGGCATCCGGTGTGAGCGGGATGCTCGCGCCGTTCTTTCTCGAGACGCTGGTCAATCCCGATCTCACAGGTCCGGAGCGCCCCTATGTGCTGGCGCATGAGTGGGCGCATCTCTCAGGATTTGCGCCCGAGGCTGACGCGGGTTTCGTTGGCATCCTCGCCGCGCTTCGTGCTGACCTGCCGGCGCAGTACAGCGCCTGGCTGGCGCTGGTCGCCGAAGCCACGAGCCAATTGGCCCCGTCGACGCGGAAACTCGTTCTCAGTGAGCTTGGAACAGGTCCTCGGGCAGATCAGGAGGCCATCGACGCGCGACTTCGAGCCCTCGTCCCTCAAGTGGAGCGAGTCGCCTGGGCCGCCTACGATCGCGCGCTCAAGTCACAGGGTGTGGCCGAGGGGATCGAGAGCTACAGTCGCGTCGTGCAACTCCTTCTCGGCACCGGCGCGCTGAAGATTCCCTCATGAGGCTCGTCACGCGCGTTGTGGTGGTCGACCCGATCCGGCCCGACCCGGGGATCATCGATGAGGCGGCCGCGGCCCTACGGGCAGGAAAGCTGGTGGCCTTCCCGACCGAGACCGTCTATGGCCTTGGAGCGAACGCACTGGATGAATCCGCGGTGGCGAGAATCTTTGAAGCGAAGGAGCGTCCGAGGACCGATCCGCTGATCGTCCACATCGCCCACATTGCTCAGCTTGGCTCGTTCGTCGCGACGATTCCGCCTGGAGCCCGGCTCCTGGCGCTATCGTTTTGGGCTGGCCCGTTGACACTTATCCTTCCCAAACGCCCCGCCATTCCGGATCTTGTGACCGCGGGACTGCCGAACGTCGCCCTTCGCGTCCCTGTCCACCGCGTGGCTCGCGCGCTGGTCGAACTGGCGGGCGTGCCGGTTGCGGCGCCAAGCGCGAATCGCTTCTCAGGTCCCAGTCCGACCACCGCGGAGCACGTGCTGACGGATCTCGACGGACGCGTCGACCTCATTCTGGATGGCGGGCCGACAGACATCGGGCTCGAGTCCACGATCGTCGACTTCACCGTGGACCCGCCCGTCGTACGGCGGCACGGCGCGATGCCGATCGAACGCATTAGAGAGGTGCTCCCCGAAGTCCAGGCGGTTTCGCATCACGGGACCGCAGCGTCCGCACAAGTCGCCCCCGGTCAACTGCTGCGTCACTATGCGGCGCGCGCGCCGATGACGCTCTATACCGGCCCGGTTGATCGGGTCATCGATCGGCTGGGAAAAGACGTCCGATCGCTGGTCTCGAGCGGAAAGCGCGTCGGCCTGCTCGCGTTTGAGGAGGATCTATCGGCGCTGGCTCCAACCCTGGCCGCTCAGGCCGCCTCGGGAAAGGTACTTACCCGCCCTTACGGGGCCCGGTCCGACATGGACCGATCGGCGAAGGCGCTGTACGGGGCCCTGCGATCGCTCGATCAGGAAGGTGTCGACATCATTCTCGCCACCGCGCCAAGCGCTGAAGGACTTGGCACGGCGATTCGAGATCGATTGGAACGGGCATCGGAAGGCAAGATCATCCACGTCTAGATGGGGTATATCCATGATCGCTGCAAGGTCGATGAACGCGGTAGATAGATGTCAAAACCGACCCGATTCCGTCCTGAAGTCCACGGTTTCCCGCGCCAAATTCCTGGGGACTTTGTGCTACCATTCGCGCCATCTGGGAGGGTGGGTGCATGACTCACGAAGACACGGCGGAAGCCGTCATGTCCGCGGGCGTATCCCGACGCAACTTCATCAAGGGCGTGATCGCGGCCGGAGCATCGGTCTCAGCTTCGGCATATCTATTTCGAACCACCATCCTCGGGCAGAACGAGTCCTCGCTGCCGGGGTCGGTCGAACGTCTCATCACGCTTGACGTGAACGGCCAGCAGCGTCGCGTCGACGTGATGAAGAACGAGACGTTGGCGATGACGCTGCGCTACAAGCTGGGCCTCACCGGCACCAAGCTCGGGTGCGATCGGGCTGAATGCGGCGCGTGCACCGTCCTCGTGGACGATGTGCCGCGTTACTCGTGCTCAGTACTCACGCACAGCGTGCGCGGCAAGAAAGTGGTCACCATCGAGGGACTGGCGAAGCCGGACGGCACCCTCTCTCCCGTTCAGCAGGCCGTGGTTCAGGGCCAGGGCTTCCAGTGCGCTTTCTGCATGCCCGGCTTCGTGATGGCCACGACTGGCTTCCTCAAGACTCATCCCAATCCGACGCGTGCCGAGCTGGCGCATGGCATTTCGGGCAACCTGTGCCGCTGCGCTGATTACAACAAGATTCTCGACTGCATGATGCATGCGGCCGAGCTGGCGCGGGGGGCGTAGATGGCCGACTACAAGCTGCTCGGCAAGAACTACCAGACACCCGACCTGGTGGCCAAGGTCACCGGCAAGGCACGCTACGCAGAAGACTATCGCGCTGACGGCATGGTGTTCGTGAAACTCCTGCTCAGCCCGCGACCGCACGCACGGGTGATCCGTATCGATGCCAGCGCGGCTTTGGCCATGCCCGGTGTGCACGGCATCATCACGGCAGACGATCTACCGGCACCTCCGCCGCCTCCCGGACCTCCGCCAGCCGCTGCTGCGGCGAGACCCGCTCCCGCTGCAGGCGGAGCAGG
>JBOGIV010000169.1:0-6571 GCA_050747925.1 Vicinamibacterales bacterium | reverse complement strand
CCGCCCAACTGTTCCTTCGTCTCGGCGAACGGACCGTCGGTGGTTGACACTTTGCCGTTTCGAACCCGAATCGTCGTCGCCGAGTCCACGTTGTGAAGACGGTGGCCGCCCAGCAGGTGGCCGCTGGCTTTGGCGCTCTCGCCAAAGGCGCGATACTCGGCCATCATGTTCTCTTCCTCAGCCTTGGGCAGGCTGGGCCAGATGGCTTCGTCTGAGTAAATCAAGCACAGATACTTCATGATCGTCCTCCAGTGTGTTCGCGCCGAGGTGTTTTGTCTCGTGATGTGACGCGACCTCGCCGAAGCTCGCTGGGCGACTGGCCGTTGCGAGCGGAGGCGGGCCCTCTGCGTCTGCTGGTTAGTCGACGGACAGGCCCGGATTCGACATTCCAGGGATCGCGAGATTTACAGAAACCGCGCGCAGGGCGGGTCTCGCTTCACGACGACGGCCTACGGGTTCTGGCGATACCGCTTCGTGAATCCGTTGCGCGCGTTGGTGACGGTGAACGATCCGTCGGCCTGCGCGGAGACCTTGAACCAATAGGCCGGTCCATTGTGCAATGGCGCCGGACGCGCTCCTGCCTGCGGCGGCGCCATGGGCGACACCGGCATCGAGGGCGCCTGATCGTCCACACCGTTGGCGATGAAGAGACCCGGTACCGTGTATTCCTGTCCGCTCAGCAGCGAGAAATGGATCTGCCACAGATCTTCGAGGCCCGGCGAGCTGTAGAGAATCTTCATCGCTTCGGGCTGACCGCCCTTTCTCGTGCCGTTGTTCATGATGGCTACTCGCGGGCGCAGCGCGTGGACGAGAACCTCGGCGTTTGAGCTCGACTGTCCGTGATGCGACACGACGAATAGATCGACGACCCCGACGCGGTTGGCGGGGCACATCAAGTCGAACTCCTTGTTGACCGTCAGATCGCCGAGGTGTGCGACCCGAAATCTTCCGTACGTGACGATGCTGCCAACCGATTGGGCGTTGTCCGTGTTGTCGGGAGCCTGAGGCTTGAAGCTTGCGCACAAGGGATTCGCCGAACCAGCGCCAGGCAGCGAGCTCTTCATCGCTTCGCCGGCTGACGTGACGATGCGCCAGTCGAGGCCGGCGACGGTGATTCGATCGCCGGGCTTGGCCACCGTGTGCGATCCTTTGGCGCGGACCGTCGGATAGACCTTTTGCACGAACTCAGGCCCGGTGCCGGTGGACTCGGCCGCTGGCCCGTGATCGATGAAGTGTCGAATCGGGAGGCGCGCGGCGAGCTCCGCCATGCCGCCAAAGTGATCGCCGTGCCAGTGCGTGGTGATGAGGTGATCGATTTGCGAGAGGCCGGCATCCGTGACCGCCGCCAGGATGCGCTCGACGTCTCTGTTTGCCGCAGCGCCTCCGTTGCCGGTGTCCATGAGGACCGATTCGCCCGAGGGTGACACGAACAAGGTGGCGTTGCCGCCCTCGACGTCGACGACATAAATGGACAGAGGCTTCGCGCTCTGCGTTTGAACAGCGCACGACATCACCACAACGCCGACGGTCGATAACCAGGTCATGCGCATGTTGCACTCCCATTGCTACTGCGACGATGGTTTCGAAATGTACACGCGGTCTCCCGCCGCGCAGCCCAACGCTGCGGCCGCGCTCAAACGTCGACACGTCAACGGTTGGTATCTGCGAGGCGGTTTCGCCGCTCACCATCAGAGCGACGCACCCTTGGCACCCTTGGCACCCTGGCACCCCTGGCACCTTTGGCACCCCTGGCACCTTTATTTCCCCGGCCGATATTCCCGCTCCGTGTGCCCCTGAAGCTGCTCTCGGTAGAAGTAGACCTCGCGCAGATTACCGGTCGCGTAGCGCTCCGCCTGATCGTTGAAGTGCTTGGACTTTGGATCGCTGTTCAAGCCACCCGCGGTGACCGCACGCGCGCGAACCTTGTCGCCAAACTCCACCGCCGCGACAAAGCTGTTGCCGCTGCTGCCGTACATTTTCTTCGTGCCGGGGTAGATACGGGCGCCGAACGACGCGAGGGATCCCCACCGAGAGGATGTGAACGGAACGGGAGTGCTCGCACCAGCGTCGTTGAACGGCTGAACGATATCGCCCGTCAGGCGCTGGAAGCGATTCACGTCGCCCCACGGCGTTTGCCATTTGCCGAAGTCGGCGGTGAGCTTGTCGGAGGCAGCCGACAGTGATTCCAGCCGCTCGGCGGCGGTGGCTTTCGTCGCCATGTACACGTAATTCGAGACGCCCGCTTTGCGTGCCGCCGGGGTCACGCGCTGCCAGAGATCGTCTCCCCAGTACACGGCAAGTGTGGTCGGAACCGATGTCGCCGACCAGCGGTAGTCCCATTCCTTGAGAGTCGCGATCTGTTCAGCGAGTTTCTTCTTGAGCGGGCCGGATGCCGGCGTCTGCTCGTACGACTTGATGAGCAACGGGATTTGAATCTCGAACTCCGGCAGGAGGCTGTCGAACCCCGCCGCGATGAGTGAGTCGAGCGTGAAGTCTTTCTTCTTATCCAGCACCTTGATCGCGTGAATGCCGCGCGGGTTCTCGTTGCCGCTGTCCACGTACGCGGGGTAGTCGGCCTTCCTCGGGCTGCCCGCACCAATCACCGAATACGGCCAGTTGTTCGTGTTCTGGATCCAGCCGTTCGGCGGATTCAGCGCGTTGGGGCTCTCGTCAATGGCATGGACGCCGTTCCATTCGGTGTCGGGGTTGCTGCCATCCACCGGCTTGGTCCAGTCGAACTTCGGGTTGCGCTTCGGGATGAAGTTGGCGTGGAAATAGGCAATCGTGCCGTCGGCGTCGGCGTAGACGGTGTTGTTCGACGAGTTGGTGTGCAGCTCCATCGTGTCGCGGAACGCTTTGTAGCTCGTCGCCTTCGTGCGCGTGTACGACTGCGTCAAGGCTTTGATCGGCTCCTGCATCAGGCGAACGCTGATCCACTTGCCGTCAGCTTCCCGAACCACAGGACCGTGATGCGTCCGGTAGACCGTGAACTCCCTCTTCTCCATGCCCGCGCTCGTCTTGTAGGGCACCGTGATGACATTCGAGACGAGCGGCCGCTCATCGCTCCCGTACTTGTAGGCCATGCCGCTGTCCTTCTTCACAATCGTCTCGAGATACTCGTCGATGTTGTCCGCGCTGCTCGAGGTGTGCATCCAGCCGGCGCGCTCGTTGAACCCCTGATAGATGAAGAACTGTCCCCACGTGAGGGCCCCGTAGGCATTCAAACCCTCGTCGCTGGTCATCTGCGCTTCTTCACGGAAAAAGAAGGAGGTATGCGGATTGATATAGAGCATCGCGTGACCGCTGGTCGAATTGCCGGGCGCGACCGCCATGCCGTTGGACCCGGTCGGCTCCTCGGGCGCAGCGAGCGGTTCGAATGAGGCGGTCGTCGTCACCGGTTTCTTCCCGTAGAACGCCTCGAGCTGCGTCAGATTCACGCGCTCGATGTCACCGCCGATGCTGCCTTCGGTGAACGACAGCGCCATCCACGGCTCGAACCGCGTAATCACGCGCGGCTTCACCTGTGGATGCGTATGCAGGTAGTAGTTGAGCGCGTCGGCATATGCGTTCATCAACGCCTTCAGCCACTCGGGGCTCTCGGCGTACTTCGCCTTCAGATCGTCGGGCTCGATGAACAGCTTCATCCGCAGGTCGCGGTAGATTTCCTTCTCGCCCTCGGCTTCGGCCAGCCGGCCCATCGCGTTGAGGTAGTTGGTCTCGACACGGTTGAAGTCGTCTTCGGCCTGCGCGTACATCACGCCGAAGACGGCATCCGCGTCGGTCTTGCCGCGGACGTGCGCGATGCCCCAGTCGTCACGCGTGATCGTGATGTTCTGAGCGCGCTGTTCCCACAGGGCCACCTCGGGACTGGCGGTTTCCATCGAATTGGACGAGGCGCAGGACGCGCCAGTCATCGCGAGAATGAAGACGAGCTTTCTCATACGGCACTCCTGTTGGTGGGGCACATCTTAGCTGATGCCGGAGAGCTGAAAAAACGCCGAGCCCGCGTCAACGTGGCAAGACGACAAGCGTCACGACGTAGTCTTCTGGAGAAATCTTTTTGGCGGACTGTGAATACGGGGCGCGACCCTTGAGCGCGATCGTGCACTCGAGGCACACGCTACGGCGACGGCGGCCAGCGCGGCCGTGAGTAACCCTCGGATCCGTCGGGGGCATGTCGACATCTTAAGTGGCAATGAGGAGTCGCGCGTGTGTCGCACTGGTTCGTGCCGGTCCTTCATCGAACCGACATTCATCGAACCGACAGTTGACCGACTCGACACGGCGTGATAGAGCTCCCCGGTTCGCGGCAAAAACTCGGCTCGGAAACCCCCGTTCGAAATCGAGGTTTGCAATGCGCAGTCAGAATCGGCGGCGTTCTCGCATCGCCGCAGCCGGACTTCTCGCGCTCAGTTTGATCGCCCTCGGCCCCGCGTGCAGCGGCATCGACTCGGGACGCAATCACCCAATTTCACCGTCCTCTGCGTCTGGACCACGTGACTCGCTGAAGGTGGCCGCCGACCCTGCTGCCGCCATTCAAACGGTCAGGATGATGGCGGGCCTCCGACCTCAGTCCGCTGGTCTCGACCCTGTCCTCGGGCTGAACGGCGGTGTCTCGGGGCCCACCGATGTCAGCTTCCCTCCGCGCAGTGAGCCATTGCTCTTTCGGAACGCGCTCGAGGCGAAATACCGCGACGGTCTGCGACGTGGCGCCGTCCTGACGTTTGTCGATCAAGAGGGCACGGTTGTGTGGGTGCAGGAGTACATCCGGTACCGGGTCAATTTGTGCTCGCATGCCGAGGCCGTGCTGCGGGTGTTCAGGCAGATCGACGGGCAGGGGTTCAACCCATCTGTGGCACCACAGCGACCGCGATATTCCCACCACGACAGGAGCCGCTGGATTTCATGGTGCAGCTCGAAGCCAAGTATCGAGACGGGCTGCGGCGAAGCGCGGGCCCGAGCTTCGTCGATGTCGAGGGGAACGTGATCTGGACCCAGGAGTATCTTCGTTATCGCGTCAACCAGTGCTCCCACACCGAAGCCCAGCAGAGAGTCTTCGATCAGATTGACGGTCGCGGTGTGCCGGCGACCTGCACGCCAACGTTCAACTTCACTTTCACGGTGATCACGGCCGCTTGCGCGTGCATCGTGGGCTCCATCGAGATTCGCATCAACAACATCGTCGTTGCCAACATGGGCTGTGCCGAAACGCGGTCATTCCCTGTCACGACGAGCCCGTACACGGTTTCGGCATGTGGCGCCAACGGCTGCTTCGGTGGGAACACTCTGGGGACGTTCACGTCATCGCAGCTTTATCGGTTAACGTGTTGACCGATCGGTGCGTACTCTGAGGCGCGCGCGCAGGGGCGTTGCCGCCCAGCCTTAACTGGCGATGAGGATGTCCTTCCGCACGTAGGTCCGGTCCGCGATCTGCTTCAACAGGAACTCGGCCACATCGGCGCGCGAGATGGTGGGCAAGCCTCGAAGCGCGATGTGCTCGCCGGCCCGGCAGCGGCCTGTCCTCGGGCCGTCGGTGAGTCCCGCCGGATACACGATGGTCCAATCGAGGTCGGAGCCGTGAATACTCTCCTCGCCCTTGGCCTTGTCGCCATAGACGCGCCGCAGCAGCGTGCGAATGAACAGGCGTGGGAGAAGTGGGACGTCGGCGTAGGTGCCGCCAACGCCGAATGCGGACGTGTGAATCAGCCGGCGGACGCCGTGTCGTTCCATCGCGCGAACGATCAACGGCGCGCTGCGCTCGATGAGTCGGTGTGGTGTCAACGACGGAACGCCGAGCGCGCAGATGACGGCGTCCTGCCCACGCACGACGTCCGACAACGTCGGGCTGTCAGCCGTCACGTCGCCTTGGACCACCTGCAGGCGGTCTGAAACTGTCGTGATGCGCCGCGTGTCGCGAACCAGCGCGGTGACGTTGTGACTCTCGGCAAGCGCCTGCGAAACGACCTGGCGACCGACGCCACCGGTCGCGCCCAAGACCAGGATGTTCACTGGCGCTCGAGCGTGAGACGTCGAGTCAGCGTCTCAGTTCCGCCGCGGATGGAATTTGGCGCCGGCCCGAAGAGCAGCTTGCCGTTCTCGAATCGAAAAAATCGCTTCTGTTCGGTGCCGACATAGTCCGGCCGCCAGGCGGCGTCGACCTTGAGGGTGACGCTGCCTTCGGACTCGTTCACGGTGCACGCACCCGAATACGCGATGTAGGTGCTGAGGAGCGCGGCCTTCATCTGATCGCCAGGCGGCGTGCTCGCTCCGGAAAACGACGGCACGTCGCTCGACATGATCTGCACGTAACACGCCCCGTCCTGTACGACGATCGATCCCACGGGTTGTCGTCCCCACGGATACCGCGCCACCGTGCCATCTGCTCTGAGATCTTCAGCGGCGACGAGCTTCCACCGGCCCTGAATGCTTTGCGCCGTTGCCGGCGCCGGCGGGAAGAGCAGAGCGAAGACGATGAGCGCGGTGTAGGGGCGTGACACGGGTTCAGACTCTACATCTTCTGCTGTCGATGATGAAGAGATCTGGGCGTGGGCGGTGTCAGACACCGTTGCAG
>JBOGIV010000168.1:0-3746 GCA_050747925.1 Vicinamibacterales bacterium | reverse complement strand
CCCGCCTCTCCTGTCGACAGCAACACACCCACGGCACGCCGTGGGTTTCTTTTTGTGCCAGGCTGAAGGCCTGGCTCTACAAGTCATACAAGTCATGGACACCCTACGCGGCATTCACGTTGTCTCGATGGCGCTGAACGTGCCCGGCCCCGTCGCGGCGGCACGACTCCGAGACGCCGGCGCTTCGGTCATCAAGGTTGAGCCACCTGTTGGCGATCCCCTCGAGGACCTCTGCCCCGACTGGTACGCCGAGCTCCACCGCGACATCTCCGTCCGGCGGCTCGATCTGAAAACCCCCGATGGGAACGAGCGCATGCGCGAGTGGCTTGGCGAGGCGCAGCTGTTTCTCTCGAGTCAACGACCGTCGGCGCTCGCTCGACTGCGTCTCGACTTTCACTCGCTCGCAGCGGACCCGCGCACCGCTCACTTGCGAGTGCTGAACATCGTCGGCGACACGGCAGATCCCGAAGCGGCGGGCCACGATCTTACGTACATCGCCAACGCAGGGCTGCTCGACTGCCCTACCCTAGAAACTCAACTTGAACGCCAGCTGCCACACCCGCGGCTGATAGGCGTTCAACAAGTTCTGCCGCGGATCGCCAAATCCCGCTGTGTTGATCTGCGAGTTGTAGGCGCCGTAGTTCTTGTGATCGGTCAGGTTGAAGACTTCGGCAATGCCCGTGGCCTTGACGCCGTGACCGAGATTCACATCCTTCGAGAAGCGGAAGTCGAAGCGATGCAGTGGAAAGCCGCGTAGCGCGTTGCGCGGAATGACCTCGCCGATGGCGTAGCTCGCTTTGCCGTCGAACCGATCGAGGGCCGCCGGATTCACGGTGAGCGGCGCCGAGACATACCGGTTCGATCCAGCGCCGGTGCCGAACGGATTGGCGTTGTATGTTGTCGCGTAGTGGGTCCCTGAGCCGTACAAATACGCGCCCGACACGTTGATGTCCCACGGCAGGCGCCTGATCGCGTTGAGCCGGATCGTGTGCCGCTGGAATTCGGTCGATCGAGCCCACTCGGCTTCGCGATCAAACAGGTTGCTGGCCTGAAACTGGAAGCCGGTCGTGTCGTCGTGCGCGAACAGCGTCATCGTGTAGTTGAGCGACGCCTGCCAATTGTTGCGATATCGTCGAGTCAGCGCGGTCGACAGCGCCGCGAAATCAGCGCGGCCCTGTGACTGGAGCCACTGAATCGGACCGAACTTGGCATCGGGCCGTCCCTGCGCGGGGTTACGGGGGTAGCCGGTCGCCGGGTTGAAGAACACATTCGGGTCGGTCTGGTTCCCGAAGTTGTATCCCTTCCAGTGCGTCACATCGGCCTCAACGCCCCAAATTTCGCGGAACTGCGTCTGGAAGCCGATGCTATTTTGCCACGTGTGTGGCATCCGATAGTCGTGCGCGATGACGCGCGGGCCCTGCGCCGGCAACGGGAATCTGCCGCTGATGAAATCCTGCGGCGTTCGACCGCGCGTGGGGTTGGCAATGAAGCCGGGCTGGCCATCGTTCGGGAACGAATTGACCAGAATGCGCTCGCCGTTGAAGGACTGCTGGCTGAAGGTCGTGTTCGAATCAGGAATGCTGTAGTAGAGGCCACTGCCGCCGCGAATCACCAGGCGATTCTCCCCGTTCACGTTCCATGTGAAGCCGGCTCGCGGTGCAATGTTTTTCAGATCGCGGAGGCCGTTTGGATAAACCTTGTCGCCGGGCTCGAGCGCCACGTCGGGATACACAGCCCCGGCGGCCGGGTTCCACGTGACCGGCGTGGTGACGTGCGGCGGATTGAGCGCGCCCCAATCCGCGTCCCAGCGGACGCCGTAGTTGACCGTCAGCTGATTGTTCAAGCGCCACGTGTCGCCGAACCAGAGGGCGATCGTGGGACGCGGAATGTCGATGGTCCAGTCCCCGAAATTCTGATCGAAACGTTGGACCGTCGCATCAAGCCCCGTGACATCCCATCGTGTCGAGTCATTCCATGCATCGGCCGGGAAGCGTCTCGCGAGATCGGGCGGATTGGCCGTGAAGATGAACTCGCCGCGCGAGAGCAACTGCCATTGACCCGTGTCGTGCCACCGCAAGAACTCGGCGCCCATCTTCATGTCGTGCTTGCCCTGTGACATGGTCAGGTCATAGCGCGCGCTAAAGGTGTTCTGGAAGAACTCCTGCGGGTAGTTTCTCCGTTGGCCCACTGTGAGTCCAGGGAACACGTAATTCGGGGTATTGGCCAGCTTGGGTTCGGCGAGCAGGTTCTGCCAATCGAAGTGGGTGTAGCCGAACTTGACCTCTTGTAGTTTGGTCGAGCTCAGCACCTTCGACCAGGTGCCGACCACGTTGATGGCCTTCCGCGACCGCGTCGCGGCCTGTGAGGGATGCTCGGTACCGGAGACCTGGGTAAACGGGTTGTCCCAATCCCAATACGACGCACGAGCGGTCACGCGATCGTTGGGCGCAAGCTGCCAATCGGCGCGCCCGAGGAAGCTGTTCTGGACGAGCTTGGTGGGGAACGTAAACGTCTGCGCCGGAAGGGCCGGCGGCGTCGTGATGATGGTGTTCGGTTCGTTTTCGCGCTCGTAAGAGAGGAAGTAGTGCGCCTTGTCTCGAATCACGGGGCCGCCAACGGCGCCGCCCCACTGCTGATTTGAGTACGGCAAGACGCGGTTGGCGATGAAGTCGTTCGCGTTGAATTTGTCGTCACGGAAGTACCCATAGACGCTGCCATCGGTGCTGTTGGTCCCCGAGCGAGACACGGCCTGCACTTGAATGCCGAGCGAGCGTCCTTGCGTGATGTCGAACAGGTTGGTCACGACTTGGAATTCGGCAATCGCTTCGCGGCTGAATTTCGGCTGGCCAAAACCTGATCCCGCAACTTGCTGCGTGATTTCCTGGCCGTCCAAATTCAACTGGAACTGCCGATCGCGCACGCCGGGCGTATTATCGATCGCGTTCGCGGTAATGCCTTTCACCTGCATGGCCAGCTCTATCCAGTTCCGGCCCTGCAGCGGCAGCTCTTCCATCTGGCGGCGATCGACGTTGCCAGAGACCTGCGAGGACGAGATGTCGACCAGCGGGGACTCGCCAGTCACGGTGAGCGTCTCGCTGAGACTTGCCAGTTGCATGGTGAGGGGCACGGTCCGGTTCTGGCCGACGAGGAGCTCGATGTCGGGAATCACGAGCGTCGCAAAGCCGGCGAGCTCGGCCTGGATCTTGTACCGGCCCGGCGGCAACGCCCGGAGTCGATAGCCGCCATCCGCTGCACTAATCGCAGTCGTCACGAGACCCGTTTCGAGTGACGTGGCCGCGACGGTGACACCGGGCAGCGCACCCTTCGTGTTGTCAGTGACCTCGCCGATGATGGTCGCTTCCTGTGCCAGAGCCGGCGCCCCGAGCAGGATCGCAAACGCCGCATACAACAAGACAAGACGCACGCGCATTGAACCCCCCAGTTCTGCCCGAGCGGACAGATGCTTCCCACACACCAACGAAGAATGCGTGGCGCGCCGACCAGCCTCCGCTCAAGCTACGGCGGTCCGCCGGGGCCTCGGCGAAGGCGGAAGCTCGACGGTCTCTCTTCGAGCGAAGGCGGGCGAGTAACGACGATGAATCGAGGCGACTCTAGCACACTTCTGCTTATCCGCTTGCTTCAGGAGGCCACCATTAGTAGCGTATTCCTGTGCCCCGGCCGGCATTCCCGATCAGCCTCCGCCATTTCCAGCGGCAGTTCGCTGACGAGGCGGCGTGCCGTGAGTA
>JBOGIV010000167.1:0-12283 GCA_050747925.1 Vicinamibacterales bacterium | reverse complement strand
GAGTTGACCGCCACCGGAGGCTCAACATGCGCGTCGGTCGCCACCAGCTCGTCGCGATTGCTCTATCGGTCGCCGCTCTTGCCGGCACCCAAATGGGCCTGGCGCAGCCGGCCGCCGATTTCTCATTGGCGTTGACCGGCGACTCGATCATCACTCGCCGAATCTCCGTCTACACGGAGCCCACCTTCACCCGCCTCATCGATCTGATTCGCGGCGCCGATGCGGCGTTCACGAATCTCGAAATGCTCTTCCACGATTACGAGCCGTACGCGATGAACGAGAGCGGCGGTACGTATATGCGCGCGGAGCCGGCGCTGCTGAAAGACCTGGTGTGGGCGGGTTTCGATTTGGTGTCACGAGCCAACAATCATCAAGGGGACTACGGCGTCCTCGGCATGCAGTTGACGACCAAGTACGCGGCTGCGGCCGGTCTCGTGCAGGCCGGAGTCGGCGAAAGTCTCCCTGAGGCGAGAGAAGCCAGGTTCCTGGAGACCCCCAAAGGTCGCGTCGCGCTGATCTCGGTCGCGTCAACCTTCCCCGATCATTCTCGAGCCGGGCGCACAAGAGGCGACGTGCCGGCTCGGCCGGGCCTGAATCCGCTCCGATTCACGACCACAACCACGGTCACACCCGTGCGACTGGCAGAGCTGCGCCAGATCGCCGCCGAGATCAACGGACGACCCGTGGGTCCTGTGACCGGCGACTCGATCAATTTCTTTGGACGCCGATTCGTCGCTGGAGCGCAGCCGGGCGTGCGCACCGAGCCGCTCAAGGAGGACCTCGACGAGATTGTCGCGGTCGTCAAGAGCGCATCGCGCTTGTCCGACTACACGATCGTGACCAGCCACACTCACGAGAGTGGGCGGGATCGAACGGTGCCCGCAGATTTTCTCGTGACGTTCGCGCGAGCGGTGGTCGATGCCGGGGCCGACGTGTTCGTCGGTCACGGCCCACACGTGGTCCGAGGGATCGAAATCTACAAAGGCAAGCCCATCTTCTACAGCCTGGGAGACTTCATCTTTCAAAACGAAACGCTGCTGCGCTTGCCGAGCGAGAACTACGAGACCTACGGGCTTGGCGCCAACGCCTACGTCAACGACTTCAACGACGCGCGCTACAACTTCGACAAGAGCGGGTTCCCCTCGGACCGCATGATCTGGGAAGCGTTCGTCGCCGTTCCCCGCTTCAACGGTCAGCACCTCACCGACATCGCGCTCCACCCGATTACGCTGGGATTCGGCCAGTCGCGCAGCGAGCGCGGCCGTCCAAAGCTCGCCCAGGGTGAGCTCGCACAGAAGATCCTGACCGACCTCATCACGCTGTCCCAGCCGTTCGGCACGAAGATCACCGTGCGAAACGGCGTCGGGTACGTAGAGATCAAGCAATAGGCGTCAAGCGTGCCAGAGGCGCCAGAAAGTGCCAAGCGCGCCGGACGTGCAGGGTAGCCGCAGCACCTTGGCACCTTGGCACCTTGGCACCCTTGATCGCTACCCCGCCGTTGTCATGTAACGGCTGGAGTTCTCCGCCACGTGCTTGACGCTGTCGATCAATCGATCGACTTCCTCAGGCATGTTGTAGATGTGCGTCGCGGCGCGGCACGCATTCAACTTGCCGGTTGTCATGGTCCGGATATAGATGCGATCGCGGCTCAGAATCGCCTTCTGCACGTTGTCCATGGGCACGTCCCGAACGCTGAAGAGCGTCAAGCCGGCCGCAAACTTCGGGTCTTCCGAGGTCCAGAGCTTGACGCCCGGAATGTTCTTCAGACCCGCGCGCAGACGCGAGCTCAACTGACGTCCTCTCGCCTCCACATTCTTCTTGCCAATGGCGAGTTGCAGATCGACCGCGGCAGCCATGCCGAGCGCCGACGGGACATCGCGCTGACCAAACGCCTCGTACTTCTTCGCGCCGTCCTTGGGATCCCCTGGAGGTCCCATCAATGGCCAGACGCGGTCCTGCACGTCACGCTTGACATAGCACAGGCCGGTGCCCGTGCCGCACATCATCCACTTCTGCCCCGCCGCCGCGTAGTGATCGACGTTCATCTCCTTGAGGTTGAGGTCCAGCATGCCAAGCGGATGGGCGCCGTCCACCGAGATCAGCAGCCCGCGCCGATGCGCGAGGTCGGCAAGCTCCTTGACCGGCGTGATGAGCCCGGTGACATAGGTGATGTGGCTCACCATGATCGCCGTTGTCCGCGGCGTGATCGCGCGCTCATAGAGGCCGACGATCTGATCCACGCTCTGCGGCGGAGACGGAATGTCGACGATGACCGGCTTGATCCCGTAGCGTTTGGCCAGCGTCGCGTACGGACCAATTCCCCCGCCGTGCTCGTGCGAGCAGTAGAGGACCTCGTCACCGGCCTTCCACTCGAGTCCGTGGGCAAAGATGTTCATGCCCTCGGTTGTGCTGCGGGTCACGGCGATCTCTTCGGGCAGGGCGCCGACGAAATTCGCCAGCGCCGCCCGCACCTGATCGACTTCCTCGCGCCGGTAGTTGTTCGACGGATTCTCCGCAATCTCTCGGAAGTAGCGCTCGTTGGCTTCGGTCACCACACGCGGCACGGGACCTTCTGTGCCGTTGTTCATGAAGGTCATGCCGTCGATGATGTTGAACTGGCTTCGCACCTTCCACCAGTACGCCTCGTCTGGAACTCCGGCGATCTTGAGATCGCGAGCGGAGAGCGTCGGCGCCATGACTTGGTCGCCGACGGCATGGAGCCGCTTCGACAGAAGGCTGCCGGGTAAGGCGCTGCCCGCGACCGCCGCGACCGCGCCACGAAGAAATCCTCGACGTGAGACGCCACTGTGCGTGCTGGCCATGAGAGCCTCCTTAAAGGTTCCAGGGTTCCAGGGTTCGAGGTTCTTCAAAGAACTTTGGAACCTTGGAACCATGGAACTCTGGAACCCTAAAAGTCGATCAACCTCGTGTATTTGACAATGAACGACCGCCCCAGCGTTTCAACCGGCGTGAAGCTCGACGTGTCGCGGCGATCGTTGTAAACCACAAATAAACCCGTGCCGCTGCGCGTGAGCAACGCCAGGCGGATATTCGACGAGAACGCGGCGTTCTGGCTGTTGTACTGCAGCAGCGCCGATAAACTCGCTAAGGTGGTAAACGCGTAGCTGGCCTTGACGGGAACCAGGTTGTTGATGAACGAGCCGTACGGAAGATCGATGTCCTGTCGCGTCCAGCCAAGGCTGGCGATCAAGCGTTCGCTCAACCGATAGTCGCTGTTGAGCTCAAACCCTTTGAAGTCGCCGTTGTAGTACTCACCGACGCGAGCGCGGAGGGTCCCCGTCACGCGCGCGCTCGGATTATGGAAGTACTCGAACGCGTGCTGCCACCAGCTGTACTCCCCAGGCGGAATGACAATACGCCGGCCATCGCGATTGAAAACCACAAACGGGCCAGTCGGATGGTCGCGGTTGTTCTCCATGAACCAGCCGAAGCGCCCGCCTTGCTTAGGCTGAATCTCGAGCGGGTGAATGTGCGCGTTCGAGGTCTGGAGCTTGTCGTCGAATCCGTAGTAGGCGCTGTAGGACACGTGGGGCGCGATGCGGCGAATCCATTCGATGCGCTTGGGCTGTGGTTGGAAGAAGGCGCGGAGCTCCGGACGCCGGAACCCGCGTCGCGGCAGGAACCCGACTTCGGGGTTGAAGTCGCGGCCGACTTGCGAGTAGCCGCCCGACACTTGCCAGAGGTTGTTGGTGAAGTTGTAGAACGCCCGGCCGGCGTAGTCGCTACCGGTCGCGCCCGGTGAATCGGTGCGGGCGAAAAAGCCAGAGAAGCGCTGGCTCTGTGACATCTGGACATTCGCGTCGAGTCCGTAGGCCCGGTTCCAGTCCCGATCGAGCGCGTGCTTCCCGGTGCCCTGCCGATTGACGAAGATGGCGCCGTAGCTCGAGCGACCGATCTCGCGCTGCAGCCGGGCCACGCTGAAGTTGTTCGCCGGCCCGATGATCGTGCCGACCGCATTCTCACCGACGTCGGTCTGAATACTCAGCAAGCCGACGTTCCATCCGTCGATCTTTCCACTCAGCCTTCCGCCGCCGAGGATGTTGATGGGTACACCCGTCGTTGACAGGCCAACACGACGTGAGAAGAACAGGTCGATGCTCTGCGGCTGCCCGAATTGAAACGTCGAGGCGTTCTCGAGAAAGAACGGACGCTTTTCAGGGAAGAACAAATCGAAGCGCGTCAGGTTCACCTGCTCTTCGTCGGCCTCGACTTGCGCGAAGTCGGTGTTGACCGTGGCGTCGAGCGTGAGGTTGGGGCGGATTCCCCATTTGAAATCCACGCCGACCTCGCCATTCCCTTTCGTTCGCTTGGTCGTGCGAGTGAAGTCCTTGTCGACCGACCCGAGCGCGTACGGAATGATCTTGATGTCGCGACGCGCCGGCAGATCGAGCCCCGACAATTTGGCCGCGAGCGAGACCCGGTACAGATCGAACCCCCGGGGAATCGGCGACAGGTAGACCTGTTCGTTCTTGTGACGGATGTTCCGCATCACATTGAAGCCCCAGGTTTGGTTGGTCCCCGTCGCGTAGCGCAGCGTCTTGAGCGGAATGGCCATTTCGGCTTCCCAGCCGCGGTCGGTCACCTGCGACTTCACCGACCAATCGCCATCCCAGTTGGGATTGAACGCGCTGATGCCGCCGCGCTGCGTGCCGGTCGCACCTCCCTGAAACCCGATGCCGCTCGACTGGCCCTCGCGCGACAGCTGGCCGTCGTACTCGATGCCGAGCGCGTTGGTGCCGAAGACAAACGCATTCTGGCTGTCGTTGAACGTGTCGAGCACCATGACGATCGAGTCGGTGTCGTTCAGCGACGCGTCGCGACGAGCCTGCGAGACGATGATTTTCGACGGATCGGAGTCGAAGCAGATGATGCCGATGAAGACCTGGCCCTTCCCGACCAGGATGCGCACCTCGGTCTTCTCAGTCGCCGGGGCGCCTTCGTTGGGATCCTGCTGAGTGAAGGTGGTGAACGGCGTGGCGTTCTGCCACACGGCCTCGTTGACGCGGCCGTCGACGACGGGGGAATCGGATTCGGCGGCAAGCTTGGTCGCCGTCAGGGCTGGGGCGACCGATTGACTTTGTGCCAAGGCGCGACACGGACAAATGAGCAGGGCAAGGGCTATCGCCACACGAGTAGCGGTTGAATGAACCATTTGTGAAGGATGCATTTCCGAGGGTGATGAAAATCCTGACGAGTCTACGATAAGGCCGCGGCATGACACAATGGGCTGCACAGAGACAGTCGAAGACAAGCTGCTCGGCGAACCACCCTGAAAGACGGGGGGACACCCATGGTTCGATACTTTGCCCTGATGAGCGTGCTGCTTGTGGCGGCAGACGGGATGGCCGATCAGACGGCCACACCGCAGTTGTCGCGCACACAACGGGAGACCCTGCGCCGCGTCGTCACCGCCGTGGAAACCGCGTCAATCCAACCTGAGACCACCGGTGCCAAGTGGCAGCTGCACAACCTTCGCACATCGGACGGGTCCCACTACGTGGCATTCTCGGTTGAGCCGCCCCCCAACACGCTCTCACCAGTGGGGCCTCTCGTCCTGTACGTGCGGCTGGCAAGCGTTGGCCCGATCGGCCTGTTGAACGAGCGCTCCGCTGTCGCGGAGTGGCTCGCCGGCCAGCGAACTGATCCGATGCTGCGACCCGCAAAGGGAATCGCGATCGGCGACATGCCCAACTTTGGCGCCGGTGCGATCGCCACTCGTGGGTCGACCGCTTCCAGCGGTTCGACTGACCTCAAGATCATGGACCTCCAACGTGAGCGCGCGCGTCAGGCCCAAGAAGATCGTGATCGTCAGAGGCGGGAGGAATTGGAGGGGACGGCGCAAACCGTTCGTGCAGTGCATCCCTTCGAAGACTTCGACCTGTCAGCCCTCGCCTCCACCTCGACCGGCGCCTTGTAGCGCGCGCTCACCGCCGGACCAGGGGACTACGAACTCTCGGTCGCCTGGGTCGAGGCAACACAGTTGGCGGCTCCGGTGTCGGTCGTGAAACGACGGCTGCGCCTGCCGCCGGCCGCTGCGACCGAGTTGGCGATTAGCAGCGTCATCGTTGCCGATCGAGTTGGCACTCGCGACACGCAGTATCCTCCGGTTCAGCAGTCCGCGCACCCCTACGCGATTGGACTGATGGAGATCGCACCGGCACGAGACTCGATCCTCACCCGCGATGAGCGGCTGACCATCGTGTTTCAGGTCGTGAACACCAGGCCGTCGGAGTTCGGAAAGCCCGACATCGGCATCACGTTTCGCATCGTACGCGTCAATGGTGACCGCGAACAGCCGGTGGCATCGCTGACGCCGCAGCACTACACCGCGGATACCTTGCCCGCCAATTTCGATTTGCGGCTGGGACATCCTCTGTTTGTGGCGATGGCCGCACCGCTCGCCACGCTGGCGCGCGGCGAGTATCGATTGAAGATCGCCGTCAACGATCGGCTCGCAGGGCGTGGTGTGGCCGGTGACACCGATTTCACGATCGCCGGCACACCGGCGTCGCTTCTCGCCGAGGCGCCGTCGCTCGGCGTCACATTCCGGCGAGAAATGGCGCTGGCGCCCGCGTTCATCGAGGACGTGGCGCAGCGATGGCTGCCTCCGACACCTTCTCCTCAGTTGGCCCGCGCCATCGAGACCCTTCGCCGGCGGCGCTTCGTGGATCTGATGCAGGAGGAGCCGGTGGCGGCTCATGAACAGGGCATTCGCATTGCCCTTACCGCCGTCGCCCTCTTCGCGCTTGGCGATCCCTCGTCGACCATCCAGTTTCAGCGCTCGATGCAAGCCGGCGGTCCCCCTGGCCCGGCCCATGCGTTCATCGGCGCCGTGCGAGCGCTGGAAGGGCGAGAAGCCGACGCGATTGGCGCGTGGCGGGCGGCGCTCGACGCCGGTATGCCACCACCGCTGATCACACCGTTCCTCATCAACGCGTATCTACGTCGCGCTGAACCGTCACAGGCCGTTTTGCTACAGCCAACCTCTTCTGCCGGTCGTGACTGGAGCCGAGAGCAGGCGACGATTCGAATCAGCAGCGGACGCGAGAGCGAAGCGATCCCGCTTCTCGAGGCCCGTCTGGCGAGTCACCCCGACGATGTCGATGCGGAATGGCTGCTGCTGCACGCGCTGTTTGCGAACTTGGTACACAGCCAGGCAAGTGGCCCGAATCCAGCCGTTGCCGAGAAGTTCGCGCGCGCGGCGCAGATCTACGTGGAGCGGGATCGGCCACACGCCACCCTTGCGAAGGAGTGGCTGAAAGTGGTGCTCGCCGCAAAATCGTAGCCGCACATCGCGGCGCGCCTGGCGCTCATCTTTTCCTGGTCGGCTTGAGAGCAGGGGGTGTGGGGGGTGTGCCCTCAGTCTTCAACGAATACTCGCGTCTCGAGGACACCGTCACATTCGGACGGCTCACTTTCACCTCGAGCGTGCGCACGCGCTTGACCGGATCGGGATTCGACGAGGAGAAGCCAAGCACGTAATAGTCGCTGGTCTCAGCGTCGACTCGCTTGAACGCGCTGGCGAAGTCGTTGGTGTTGACGATCGGGAAGCCCCCAGTCTCTTCGGCAAGATAGCGCAGCGTACTCTGCGTCTTCTGAAGGTAGGTGCGCACTTCACTCTGATCGACGTACTGCCCAGCATCGACGACGCCAGACAGACCACGTGGATCGACGGTGTAGATCGTGGCGTTGGCCCGATTCGCCGAGAGGGTCAACTCCCGCATCAGTCGGTGGAGATCGAGGTCAGCGGTCGCCGTGCTGATCCGAAAGAACGGATTGTCCTCGTCGGCCAGGAAACGCAGCGGATCCGAGAATCGACCTCCTTGAACTCTGTCCCGACTATGTCGGCCTTCAGCAAAGGGATCGAAGTCGTATCCCATGCTGATGTAGACGACGGCCTTCCGCTTATTCGAGATCTTTTCGAACTCCCCCAGCATGTTGTAGGCGGTGTAGAACGCCATCTGCGCACGAGCCCGAATGTCCCCAGGGCCTTGCGATGTCTCCAGCATTTTGAAGATCTCGGAAGGCAGGAGACCGGATCCGCGGATCTTCGTCATCGCCTCCACCACGAGCTTTCGATCGTAGGTGGGGCCGATCTCGATCGAGGAGGGACCGCTCGAGACCACGGCGACGATGTCACCCTCATGGACCAAGCTTTCCACCAGCGTTTGAAACACTTTCCGAACGCCGGGCGACGCCTCAGGTTCGAAATGGAGGTCATCCACGAAGATCAGGAGCACACGGCCGGCCGAGTCGTCTGTGCGTCGTCGCGTCGGCGGCAAGACGATGCCCTCGTTGGTGGACGCGGTCGGTGCGGTCGCGTCGAACAGGTTGAAGGTACGTCCCCCATGGACGAGGAAGAACGAGGTGATGGCCTGCGGCTGGCCATCTTCGAGAACGGTGAAGTTCTCGCGCGCCAGATCCGACACGAAGCGGCCGTTTTGGTCGCGAGGGATCACATCGGTGGTCACCAGGGTGACTCCGGATCGAAAGGTCGGCTGTTGAGAAGGCTGCGCAATTGTCGTGACAACGGCGAAGGCCATCGTGAAGAAGAGCCCTGTCTTCATCCGAACAGTATAATTGCGACCATGAACCCGACGAGACGCCAGGCGCTCGCGAGGATTGCGGCCGCAGGCGCCGCGACACTCGTTGATCCTGGCCCAGTCCTGGCGCGACTCGCTGCCGAAGTGCCCTGCGCCGCTCTTCCACTGGGAAGCGAATTGCTCGGAACCCTGCCTCTCTTCAGAGACCGCTCGCAGGCGCAGCCGTTCGGGCAGAAGATCAGCGGCTCCGGGCTCGACGCGCGGCTCATCACCGATCTTTCGGTGCTCGAGCCGCACAAGCTCATCACGCCCAACCATCTTGCGTATATCCGGACCGAGATTCCTGCAGAGGCCGCGAATCATCGGGGGCCCTGGACCATCGAAGCCAGTGGCCTCGTCGCGAAGGACGTCATGCTCGATCTCGCGGAGCTATCGCGCGGCTCACGACCGATGGGCGCACATCTGTTCGAGTGCTCGGGCAACGGCAACCCCTCCAACTTCGGATTGATGAGTGTCGCCGAATGGGAAGGCGTTCCGCTCGCCGAGGTCGTGGCTCGGCTCGAGCCGATGTCGGAGGCCACCGGCCTCCTGGTCAGCGGCTTCGATCACATCGGCCAAGTCTCGCAACGCTCCATCGTCGGCGCGAGCTGGGTCTATCCACTCGTCACCCTCGATCGATTGGGGGCGTTCCTCGCGCTGAAGATGAACGGTGAACCCGTTCCCGCCGATCACGGGAAGCCCGTACGACTCGTCGTTCCCGGGTGGTACGGCTGCGCTTGGATCAAATGGGTGAACGAGATTCGCCTCGTGGGTCCCGATGAGCGGGCGACGTCGCAGATGGTGGAGTTTGCCGGCCGGACGCACCAGAGCGAGCCGCACAAGCTTGCCCGAGACTATGCGCCGGCCGACATTCATACGGCGGCGACTCCGGTTCGCGTCGAAAAGAGAAAGACCGATGCTGGTCTCGAATACCGGATCGTGGGCATCGTCTGGGGCGGCACGAAGGTGATCGACGGCTTATCGATCCGGATCGGAAAGGACTCCGAGTGGACGCCCTTCGCCGTCTGCCCTTCTCCACAGACACACACGATGTGGTCGTTGTGGGATTACCGATGGAAGCCGACGGCGCCTGGCGTCTACGATGTCGCGCTGAAGGTGCCCGACGCATCGGTGCCGCAGCGGCGCCTCGACAGCGGCTACTACATGCGGCAAGTCAAGATCGAAGAAGTACCGGAATAGATACGTCTCAGGATTCCTTACCGCAACGTACGTTGCCACCGGGACTCAGAGACACAGAGAACAATTGGTAGAAACCCTCTGTGGTTCTGTGACTCTGTGGCCAACGTCCGTCTAGTGTCTGACGATCTATTTCACCGCATCTTTGGCCTCGCGTAACTCCGGCAGGTCCGGGTCTGCGTTCTTCCAATTCTCCAGGAACCGCTTGTAAGCCACGCGGGCCTGATCCGCGTTTCCAGCGTTGCGGTGCGCGCGGGCGAGACCCACCACGGCTCGGCTTCGGTTCGGCGTCCGCGCCAACGCGCGCTCGAACCACACGACAGCCTCCTTCGGGCGATTGATCTGGAGCAGCAGTTCGCCGTACAGCTCGTCGGCGCCTTTGATTGGAAACGGCCGGCCGATCGGCTTGGGCATCTTCGCCTGAAGCGCAGCGGCGCGATCCATGATGGCGAACGCCGGCGCGTGCTGGCCTCGCGCGAAGGTGTCGAGCGCCTCGAGCTCTCGGAGCATGACCTCGGCCTGCTCGCGCAGCTCGGGCGCCTGATCAACGCCTGATGCTCTCTTGAACTGATCGATCGCGCCCTGGACTCGCGAGGCATCCCCGAGATTCACCGCACTCAGCCCAACCGCGAAGAGCTCTTCGATGTTGTCGAAGGTGGTCTGGCCGCGCATTTCCTCCCATCGCTCGCTCTCGATGACGTATCGCGCACGCATGGAACCGCGATCGTTGCGAAGCGCCACCGGACCGCTCCCGCGGCCGATTTCGCTCTCGCCATAACCGTGGCCGCCCGCATGCTGCGGAGAGAGGCCCGCGCCGATCGACGACCCCGCGGGTGGCGACAGGCCTTTCGGTTTGTCGGTTATGGCCTCGTGTATGAAAGCCAACGCCGTCTTCGCCTTTGAGAAGCGTCCCTGCTGCGTCCACTCGTAGTGGAGCCATGAGAGGCTATGAAAGTCGCGGCTGGCCGCTGACAGACCCCGCCGCGACACCCAGGCGATCGACGCGTTCCACGACGCCTCGTCCGTAGCGGCGGCTTCGTCCCAAAGACCCAGTTGGAGAAACGTGTGCGCGGGCATGTGGAGCGCGTGACTCGCAGCTGGCGCGATCTTCATGTAAGCACGCGCAGCCGCAAGCGCTTTAGGCGCCAGCGTCCCATGGTCGTAGGCATGCAGCATGTAGTGGGCCGCGCCCGGATGATCCGGATTGCGCGCGAACACGCGCTCGGCGATCGCGCCAGCCTGTTGTCGCAGCGGCAGCGACGCGTCTCCGCGTGGAAGCGTCCCGAGGAGCGCTAAGGCGTGGAACGCCTGCGCCTCGTCATCCGCGAGATGGTCAGCTACCACCTTCGCCATGGCACGCGCATACGCCGTGGCTCGCGCGCTCGTGTCTCCGACTCCCCACAGTGCCTCGATCGCCGTCAGAAATGCCTTCTCGCGCGCGGTCGGGGCCTTCGCCAGTCGAGCCTCTGGTGTCGCGCCAAGCTTCGCGAGCGCAGCTCGGCCTTTGTCCGGCTCTTCGAAGGACCATAACGGCTGGCTGAAACTGAGCGACTCCCCCCAGTACGCGAGAGCAAAGTTCGGATCGATCTTCTGCGCGGCCCGAAACGCGTCGATGGCGTCCTCGTACCCGAAGCTGTGCAGCCACGCAACGCCGCGGAGAAAGTCCGCCTGCGCGTTGGCACCGCCGGAGTTGGGAGACGTGACGGTGCCGAGTCGCGGAGCCTGCTGCGCCGACAGCGTGAACGTAGAGACCAACAGCGCAAGCAGGATCCGCCCTACCCGCCCTACCCGGCCTACCCGCTCTAGCTGCCACACGGCGCGAGCGTATCCGCCTCCGCGCACTCCCGTCAAAGACGAGCTTACGGCGGACAAGCAAAAAGGGCGGCCCAGATTGGAGCCGCCCCTTCCGAATCGTTGCGAGCGCTGTTCCTAGAAGGACATGCGGAACATGAGCTGCGTCAACCGCATGAACCCGCGCTGCGCGCTAATGCGACCGAACGTTGCGCTGCCGAGCGCCGTCGTCGGCCCGACGCTCTTCACCGTGTTGGTGAGGTTGAGCACCTCGAGCTTGATCTGCCCTCGAGCGCTGCCGCCCAACCGGACGTCCTTCGCCGCGACGAAGTCCCAGTTGTTTCGGTGCGGCGTCCTGATGTCACCGCGCGTGCGCGGGTTGTTGCCAATGACGTACAGCCCTGCGTCAGTGAATGCCGCTGCGTTCACCCAGATCCCCGGGTTCGCGCCAGTGTAGTTCAGCCTGTCTTCGCGGTTCCCAGAGGTTGCCGGGTCGGCCGAGTTCTGGTTGGGCCGCTGCACCAGGAAGAACGCGTTGCTCAGGCCGTTCGAGTTCGTGGAGATGGAGATCGGGAAGCCACTCTCGAATGCGACGATCGATGAGATGGTCCAATCGCCCAGAATCGCCGCGGCCGCGCCCGAGGTCGCCCATCGCTTGCCCTCGCCGAACGGCAACTCGATGATCGGCGAAA
>JBOGIV010000166.1:0-19298 GCA_050747925.1 Vicinamibacterales bacterium | reverse complement strand
GGCGTGCGCACGCCCGGCGGAGGTCGATCAGGTGCACCTGGCCAGCGACGCGCTCGGCCTCATCACGTATCCTGTCACGATTGAGGCCACCGGAGAGACGGTCGACGCGTTCAACCTTACGTCGCTGGTGGATGCCAGTCCCAAAGTCATGATCAATTACCAGATCGACGACTACGGCGTGGTCGAGCGTCGAGAGTGTGGCTGCCCGCTGCACGCATTCGGCTATACGACCTCGCTTCATTCGATTCGCAGCTACAGCAAGGTGCTTGGCGAAGGCGTGACGCTGATCGGGAACGACCTTCAACGTCTGCTGCACGACGTCTTGCCGTCGCAATTTGGCGGCAGCCCGCTCGACTATCAGTTGAAGGAGGATGAAGACGCTCAAGGCCTGACGCGGTTGTATCTCGTGATCAGTCCGCGCCTTGCGATCGCCGACGAACGGGCGGTCGCGCGCGTGTTTCTGGAAGCGTTGCGCGCCTCCAATCCGCGGAGCGACGCGGCTGGCACCATCTGGAAGAACTCCGGTACACTGCAGGTCCTGCGACAGGAACCGGTGTTGACTGCGCGTGGAAAACTGGTGCTGCTCGACAGCAGGAAACACGCGGCCAGCCGCTGACGCCGCGAGGGCCCTGTGCGATCGATCGCCACTCTTCTGCTGACCTTCCAGTGTGTCGCCGGCTGTACGGATCGATCGGCAACGACGTCTACTACGGCGGTACCAGAGGCCGCGCGCCCGCGCACCGGCATCACGATTCGTGTCGTCGACCTGCTGAACGTGGATATTCGCGATGTCCCACTGCTGATGGCCTTCGACGAGCTGGCCGCACACGGGTATCTCATCGAGAAGGCCTATCTTGGCAGCGGCGCGCTCGTCACCGATACGCTGGCACGCGGCGACGCGGATGTCGCGATCGTCAACAATCAGACGGCGTGGACGGCGCTGACTAAAGGCGCCGACATTCGGACGATTGCGGAATTCACCTCGCCGACCTACGTGCTTGCGGTCAGCCCGACGATTCAATCGTGCCACGATCTCGGCGGCCGAAAAGTCGGTGTGCCGACTACCTCAGGGCTACCGGGCATGTTCTTGCCTCTCTACATGCATCGTCACTGTCCAGGGACGACGCCCCAGATGCTGATCATTCTCGAGAGTTCTGCACGCAACGCCGCGCTTATGTCCGGCGTCGTCGACGCCGTGATCGTGCCTGCTGAAGGGTTGATCAAGGTCCAGCGCCAGTCGTCGGCGGCGTTTCATGCCTTGATGTCATTTGCCAGCGAGTTTCCCGGTGTCCAAATGGATGGGCTGCACGTGCGACGCGACTGGGCCGAGCAACATCGCGAGTTGGTCCTCGATCTGCTGCGCGCCCAACTACGCGCGCAGCGGTTGGTCACCGACTCACCCGATGTGCTGTATCAACAAGCCATGAAGCGACTATCGCTCGATGCGGATACGGCGAAGGCGATCGGCGACGCCCATCTGCAGATGGGGATTTGGGATCTCAACGGTGGGCTGACACCTGGGAGCGTTCAGGCAACGATTGACTTTCTGGTCGGCGAGAAGGCCGCCCCGGCTGGCATGAAAGCGACTGACGTCGCCGACTTTTCTTACCTCGACGCGGTGCTGCGCGAGATGGGTCATCGTCAGCCAACCCCGCCGCGAGAGCGGAGCCGACCATCGCCATAACGGTGCGACCTGCGCGTGGGCTGCTCCGGCTCGGCTCGCTGATCCTCTGCGTCGCCGCATGGGAAGCGCTCGCTCGGTGGGACCGCGGTCTGCTCTTTCCTTCGTTCACCGAAACCGCTACGTCCCTTGTGAAGTTGATCGACGACCCGATGTTGTGGCGTGCGCTCTGGCTCAGCCATCAAGCCTTGTTGATCGGCTTCGGCTCGGCCGCGGTGCTGGGTGTCGCGACGGGCCTGCTCATCGGCCGATGGCCGGCCGCCGACGCGTTGGTCGATCCATACCTGACGCTCTTTCTGGTCACTCCGATGTCCGCAGTGATTCCGGTGGTCGTCATTACTGTAGGGGCCGGCCTCGAAGCCCGCGCGCTGGTCGTGCTGCTATTTGCAGTCGTGGTCATCGCCGTCAACACGCGGACGGGCATTCACACGGTCGACCCCGCGTGGTTGGAACTGGGTCGGACTTTTGGCGCCAGTGAGCTCCAACTGTGGCGAACCATCGTCTTGCCCGGCGCGCTTCCATCGATCATCTCCGGCCTCCGCCTCGGATTAGGCCGAGCATTCTCTGGAATGGTGGCGGTTGAACTGTTGCTCGTCGCCGTCGGCGTCGGACGCCTGATCCTCGATTTTCAGGGCCGGTTCGATGGCGGTGCCGTTTACGGCACCGTGATCGTCCTGACGGTGGAGGCCGTCGCGCTTCTCCGAACGCTGGCCGGGCTGCAGCGGCGCTTCGCGCCGTGGGCCGATCGGATCGAGGTCGAATGATCAACGTTCAGGGCGTACGGAAACTGTTTGGCGGTAACGGCACGAGCCCCGCGACGCTCGCGCTCGATCGTCTGGATTTCACAGTGGCCGCGCACGAGTTCGTTTGTCTGGTAGGTCCGAGCGGATGTGGCAAGACAACGGTCCTGAAAGTTCTTGCCGGCCTGGTCACGCCCGACGCCGGCGAAGTCACGATCAATGGAATTCGCGTGACCGCTCCGGGAGCGGATCGCGCCATGGTCTTTCAGCAACCGGCGTTGCTGCCTTGGGCGAATGTCCTGACCGCGGTCGCTTTCGGCCTGCAGCTACGCGGCATGCCGAAGGCCGAGCGCGACACGATCGCGCGCGATCTCATTCGCACAGTCGGTCTGAGCGGATTCGAACAGCATTATCCGCGCCAGCTGTCAGGCGGGATGCAACAACGCGTGGGATTGGCCCGCGCGCTCGCTGTCAATCCCGACATTCTGTTGATGGACGAGCCGTTCGCGGCAACCGATGCGCAAACCCGTCGCTCGTTGCAGGAGGAGTTGCTGCGCCTGCACGCGACGCTACGCAAGACCGTCGTCTTCGTGACACATGACATCGACGAGGCGGTCCGGCTTGGTGACCGCGTCCTCCTGATGAGTCCACGGCCCGGACGCATTCGGGAAACCGTCGTGGTCTCGGCTCCGCGCCCTCGCTCGACCGCACTCGACAGCGACGCAGAAAGCGCGCGACTCAAGGCGTATTTATGGTGGCAATTGCAGGACGGATCATCGTAGGAGCTTCACCCACCCGAGGGCGCAGATCTCACCGCGCCGGCTCGACCGTGCTCGCCCTCGTCGCGGGCGCGCTGCTGTGGGAAGCCACCGCACGGACAGTGAGCCTGCCTTTCATGCCGCTGCTCGGCTCGATCCTGCAGGCAACGTGGCGACTGCTCATCAGCGGTGAAATCGGCGGGAGTTTGGCAGCGAGCAGCGGGACGCTTGCCATTGGCTACGGACTCGCCGTGGCCGTCGGCGTACCGATGGGGTTGATCCTCGGCCGTCAACGATGGCTCGCCGTTGTCCTCAATCCTTACCTCGACACCCTGCTGGCTTTGCCCAGCCTGCTGCTCGTTCCGGTGTTCTTCGGGATCTTCGGCCTCGGCATCGTCACCGAGCTCGCGGTCGTGTTCTGTTATGCCTTCGCGGTGATCGTGGAAGTGACTCGGAGCGGCCTGTCCACGATCGATTCGGTCTACGTCGAGATGGCGAAGGTTTTCGGCGCGTCGGAACGGCAGATCTACGGCCGCGTGCTTCTACCGGGCACGCTCCCCGCGGTGATGACCGCGCTTCGTCTTGGCCTCGCTCGCGCGATCCGGGCGCTCATCAACACCGAAATGCTTCTTGGCACGGCGGGATTGGGCACGTTGCTGCGCCAGTACGGATCGCGATTCGACGCCGCGAGCACGTACGGTATCCTCGTGGTTTTGGTCCTGATTGCACTGCTCGCACAACACGCCGTCCGCATGGCGGATCGACGTCTGAATCGTTGGGCGGATTCAGCCGGCTACAGCTGATTGCACTGATAGCCGAGTCCACAGTCCACTGTCCACTAGTGTCGCGCTCGAACCCGCGACGATCCCCTCGCTCGGTGGCGAGCGCGATCAGCGGATCAAGGCGGGTCAGCCGCCGTGCCGGTAGGTAGCCCGCCGCCAGGCTCGTCAGCGCGAGGGTGGCGACAACGGCCGCGAAGACCAGCAGGTCGCGAGGATCGACGCGGTACAGCACGGGCTAAAGGGCGCCAGACGCCAGGAACGCTAGGGCCAGCCCGAGCGACAGGCCAATCCCAAGCTGAATAATGCTCCGCCGCATGATGAGCGAAATCAGCGTGCTGCTTCGCGCGCCGAGGGCCGAACGAACGCCCATCTCTCGCAGCCGCTGCGTCACGGCAAACGACATCACGCCGTACCGGCCCGCCGCCGCGAGGCAGAGCGCGCAGAAGCCGAACGCCATGAAGAAGGTCCCGAATACGCGATAGAACCACGTCTGTCGATCGATCACGCGGCGCAAGGTCAAGATTTCGTAGATGGCCAGATCCTTGTCGAGCGCCGCCACGCTCGAACGAATCAACGACGTCATGGCGGCCGGCTCGCCGCGACTGCGAACCGCGATGCGGACGCCGTTGGCCACGTCGCTCTGCGCGATCGGAATGTAGTAGCCGATCGGACTCGCGTTGTTGTTCCCGATGCCCTCCATCATCAGATCGGGCACCACGCCCACGATGGTCATCCATGGCTCTTTGTTCGCTGGGCGGGTGCGCCTCATCTGGCGGCCGACGGCGTTCGTGCCTGGAAAATGCGTCCTGGCAAACGACTCGTTGACGATGGCGACGGGCGGATTCGCCGTACCGTCGGCGGGCGTGAACTCGCGACCGGCAATGAGCGGCGTCTGGAACGTCTCGAAGTACCCGCCGGTGACGATGCCTTCGCGGGCGAGCGGATGGTCGCTGGCATCAGTGTACGCCTTGCCTTCGATCTGCACGGGAATCGAGCCATTGCCGGCGGCCGGCAGACCGTCCGAGAGCGTGGCGGTCCGGGAACGGCAGCACTTTGAACAGGCCGCCGTTCACGACGCTGAACACGGTGGTGCTGAGGCCGATGCCCAGTCCGAGCGTCAGCACCGCCACACACGAAAGGGTCGGATACTTGGAGCATCCGAACACCGGAGCGAACGTCAGCGAGGACAGTGTCCATCGTGACTAGAGACGGTTGCCAGACGGGTGGTAGCTCGTCAGCTGGTCCGAGGACGGTGGCCATTCATTCGTGTGCGGCCCCCTCGATTGCTCAGCAGCTCTAGCAGCACGGTGGACCGCGTCACATCGGCCCACAGCAGACCGCCGGTGACGGTCCACGCAATGCCATACCACACGCTGTCGGTTCCAGACCAACGCCTGATCTTGATCGTGTAGGTCTCGCCGGGCCTGCCCGTGAATTCGGCGATCTCGTAGCTGTTGTCCCACGACCCGCTGTAGCCGACCTGATTGCCATGACTATCGAAGATCTGCAGATCGAGGTCCACCGTCAACTGTGATCCCAGCAGGAACTCGATGCCGAAGATCGAGAACGACGAGATCTTGCTGTCCCACGCGAGCGCCACCTTCACGTGGCGAGGGCCCAGCGGCCAGCTTGGCACGCGCACTGAGTACGAGAACATCGTTCGCTTGTTGCTGCCAATGTCGCTGGAGCGCAGCGTGCCGACGTCCCAGCCCTTCGTGGTTGCCGAGGCGTTCCGGAAGCGACGCTGCTTCGTAATCGCGACACTCTCAAGCGCGTCCACCGCTCCGGTTCCGTCGGAGGCGTCAGTATCGGCCACGACGTCTTGCCACCAGGTTTGGCCGGTGATGTTGCGCTTGGCGCCGGCCAGCAGGATGGCCCGGCAGCCCTCTGGCCAGGACTTCAGTGTGGCGCTCACGTTCTGAATGAGCGCGGCGCAACCCGCCGCGGCGGGAGAGGCCATGCTCGTGCCGCTCTTCGTGAGGCCGACGGTCGTCACGGAAGTGCCGTTGGCAGCGACTTCCGGCAGCTCGCGATCGCCGTGGCTACTCGAGGGATTCCGGAAGACTGAATCGCCCGCGATCCCCGCCGCGGTGTCGTCATGGTTGCCGACCACGAGGCCGTTATAGCCCTTGTGGTTGACGTACTCGGACTCGGGAGGGTCGATGTTGTCCGGATCGGTTTCCCAGTAGTTGCCCGCCGCCTGGCAGATGGTCGGGTACGGCCACTGCAGCGCGAGCCAGTCCTTGTAGATGTCGTCGTACGACATCGTCGCCTCTTCCGGCTCGCTTGAACGGTGGAAGCTCTGGCTGATCACGGTGCACACTTTATCCTTGGCCGCCCAACGCAGGGCGTCGAGACCCTTGGTATTGGCGGAGTGCAGCGAACACGAGGGTGCGTGGCCGTGCGGCTTGTTGCTCTGAATGTTCTTGACGATTCCGTGGGTGTGCCGCGAGTGGTCCGACGTGGAGAACCCGGACGACTTGAAGCGAGCCGCGATTGAGAGATTTGTGGTGACATCAGGCCCGTCTTCCCAAATCGCGACCTTGACTCCCGATCCCTTGAACCCCTGCGAATGCACATCGTCCGAGTTGGCGATGCCCATCGAGTTGCCGAGGTCCTCGATGCCTTCGGTCTCGTGGAGAAACACGCCAATGACCTCGGGATCCTCTGCGATCGCCTGGATCTCGTCGCGGCTGAGCGACGCGTACACCACCGGGGCGACGGGGTCGGCGGAAAACCCCCGCCGTGCGTGATCTCGCTCGCAACGCTCGACAAAGCTGCTGGTCATTTTCTCAATGGCCTTTTGCCGTGCGAGCACCTGTCGTGGCGGCTTGGTCGTCGGTCCCGTGGCTTTCTTGTCGCCGTTCTCGAGCGCTTCTTCGGATCGAAGCCAGAGCGCGACTGGAATACGCGCTTTGGGCCCCGCCGCCCGCAACTCCCTGTGCACCCGTTCGTGCAGTTTTCCGAACTTGCGGGCACGCTTTTCGTCGACGCTCCGCAGCAGGCGATCCGCATCGATCGGCCGGCCGCGCTCGTTGAACGCCAGCGCGACCGGCGCCCCCGTTTTGCGATTGGTCCCCTTCATCAGCTCGATATACCGGCCCGAGGGCCGGTGGTCCGAGGCCAGGCGATCGATCCGTACGTCCTGCACACGCAGGCGCGTCATGCTTTCGACGCGGACGTTCTTCGGCACCCGCGCCTTGGAGTCGGTGATGAAGAACGGGATGCGCATCTCGTCATCGATGGCATGGCGTTTGGTGGTCAGCAAGTCGCTGACCAGCAGCGCGTGGTGTCCGGGCTGGAGCGATTGATCAGGTGACCAGGTGGCGACCCGGCCGGCCCGGGACAGACGCACCCGTCCTTTCACGCCGGGCACGACGATGCCGCCTTGCGCCGCCTCGGCATCGAGTGGAGCGGACGACTCCACCACAATCGAATGGTCGGCGAACAGAATTTGGTTTGGGGTGACGTTGACGTTCAGTACTCGTCGGCTTCCCATAGCGACCTCCTAGGTGGTCATTTCACCGGCACAACCCGGAGGGCTCGGAAGTTTGTGTCGGGCGGTTCTCTAGCGGGATTGACGCAGATTGATGTGGCTGATGATCCTCCCTGGTTTTTTGGTTGGGCTTCGAGCACTGCACGAAGGCAGCGTTTAGCCGGCCTGGCGAGCAGTGCTTCAATCGGTAGGCGTCTTGATAACACACTGAGCGACGATCCGCCAGAGCGAACACGCCGGTTGAACCACGGCCGAGCTCAATCCTCCTGTCCGAACGCCGTGCCGCTCGTCCGCGCAGCTTGCACGGTCGGCGCGAAGGCTCTACCGTTTGAGAACGTCATGCTCGTTTTCCTCTTAGCCATCGGCGCAGCCGTTTTCGCACATTTCGCACCGTTCCCGTTTCTCTTGGACAGCACGGATGAAACGGTCTGGCGCATGCCACGGACGCCGACGCCGACCGTTTATTTGACGTTCGACGACGGCCCAAATCCAACTGCGACGCCGCAGCTGCTTGACGTGTTGGCGCGGCACGGTGTGCCGGCCACCTTCTTCGTCATCGACAAGCACATTACCCGCGAGACCGTGCCGATCGTCCGGCGAGCCTTCGACGAAGGGCACGCCGTGGCCATTCACTGGCACTCCCGCAAGCTCATGTTCCAGCGCCCGACTTACGTCGCGAGTCTGATTCAAGACGCGGCGGCTCGGCTGGAGGTGTTGACGGGCCACCAGGCCTGCCGCGCGTTTCGTCCGCACGGCGGCAATCGCAGCATCCCCATGATCATGGGCGCGGCCAAGGCAGGGTATCTCGTTGTCGGGTGGAGCTGGATGTTGTGGGACTTCAACTGGTTTCGGCAGCGCCGGGCGGACGAGATCGTGCCGAGGCTTGTGAACCACACCTCGCCCGGAGACATCATCGTCATCCACGACGGGCACCACAAGAATCCGCGATCCGACCGCCGCTATGCCGTGGAGACCGTCGATCGTCTCATTCCTGAGCTGCGCAAGCGCGGCATGGCGTTCGGCAAGATCTGTCCCTGACTACGAAATCCTCTCTGCGTCGGTGGCATGGGGGAGGCTACTCGCGGCCCCCTTGCAACAGCTCGAGCACTTGCTGCGGGTGACTTGATGCGATGACGAGGCGCTCGCCGGTGGCCAGATAGCTGTAGCGAACATTGATGTGGGCCTCGGCAATTCGCTGAAACACACTGGCGGCCGCGCCCGGCTCGTTTGCGACGGGCACGACGACGACGTCCTGTTCCTGAACTTCATGAAACCCGGCTTTGCGGAGGCTGCTGCGCGCGGCGGCCAGCTCGGTCGTCAGGATGTGCACGACCCCGTTCATCTCGGTGTAGCCGTCAATGTTGATGTGCGCGTCGGCAATACAACTGATGGCCTTGGCCAACGCGCCGGGTCGATCGTCCGTGAGCGTCACCGCGAGATCTGCAGCCATGTGGGCTTCCATAGCGACTCCCTTTGGGGCGGCGAGATGCTACCACGGCGCAGCGCGCCACAGCTTTGAACCCGCTCGGCCTCTTCGCCTCGCAGACTGGCGTGGGCAAGGACTTGCGCCGGCCATATAATGCGATTCTCCTATGGCCAAGCGAGAGCGCGCACGCCGGGCGGCGGTGCGGCGCCGCTCTGTCGCCGCGCCAGCAGCGTCGCTTCCCGTGGTGCTCCCGGCCTCGCGTCCGCCGATCGACATCGGCGTGCTGACCGGCTTTCTGGACTCGCTCGAGTCGTACAGCCAGCACCTGGTGCAGCACCTGCGCTCCGGTCAGCAGCTCTGCCACTACACGACTCTCGGCGGCGCGATTGGAATCATCGAGAGCGGCGACCTGTGGCTGACCAACTCGCGGTATTCGAACGACGACGAGGAGCTCAGGTACGGCCAGGATCTGGTGGAAGACGTCATAAAGGGGCTGGAGACAGACGCTAAGGGCAAGCCCTCACGGTTGGACTGGTTGAAGAAACTGCGTGAGGCTCTCGCTGCAGCAAAGAGCGATCAGATCTACATCTGCTGTTTCTGCGAACGGAACAACTTGCTCAGTCAATGGCGGGGCTACGCGGATAACGGCGGCGGTGTGAGCTTCGAGTTCGACCCGGTCGGCTTCACCGAAATCACCGGGCGCGACTGTCCCCACGGACTGATGCGACTCTGGAAGGTGTTTTACGATCGCGAGCAGCAGCGCGAGATCCTGCAGAAGTGCATCGACTCTCCGTATTGGCCGGCCAATGTCGCCGGCGACCGTATTCGATTTGTAGTCGACGCCCTGCAGTTCTTCATGCCGACGTTCAAGAACACTGAATTTGCGGAGGAACACGAGCGGCGTCTCATCTTCACGCCGTACCCAGCCATGTCGGTGCCGCCCCGATTCAGGACGCGCGGTGGACTATTGGTGCCGTACTTCAGCCTGCGCGAGGTCGCTGGTCCAGGCGCCACCGAGTTTCAACTTCCGATTGCCAGCGTCCTCGTGGGCCCCAGTCTGCACAGGAGTCTGAACGTCGAGAGCACTCAGCTGCTGCTTCAGAAGTACAAGCATGCGGCCGTACCCGTGACGGCCTCGAAAACACCCTATCGGCCCTAGCCTGCGATCGTGAGCCTGCGCGACGTGGCCGTTACGGTGGACAGGGCTCCGCCAATCTCGCTCGGAAGATCCCGATCGTCAGCGGAATGCTGCTGGCATCGACGATCATCGCGGCGAACTACGTGCCCGCCTGCGCAAACATGACGGTCATCGCGATCATGTCGGTCGCCGTTTTCGGCCAGGGCATGACGAATCTCGGATGGACCGTGATCTCCGACGTAGCCGAAACTCTGGATTAGCATCTGCGGTCAGATCGACACTCTTCTTGATCTCGATCAATGCTTTGAGTCGCCCCGCGCCTAACCTCCTGCCCAGAGCATGATCTTTCCGTGTCACCGGGGGGCTCGTGAAATCAGCGCGCCGGTTACTTTTGCGAGAGATGCTTGCGGACTCGGCTGAGCGTTTCTGGCGAGCCGCCGAGGTATGAAGCCAGCATCCGCTGAGGCACCTGGAGCGCTATAGCTGGGTACGTCTTCAGAAAGTCCAAGTAACGCTGCTCGACCGACATGCTCAACGCGTTGATGATTCGGCGGTCTTTCGCGGCGGCGTACTTCTGAAACGCCACACGGTACATTGCCGCAAAGGTGGGGACGCATTCAACCATCCTCTGGTGTGAAGGCTGATCGAACAACAAAGGTCGGAGTGCTGGCGCTGATGCAGTGGCTCACCGCCGCGCAGCAGCGGGTCCGCTGCCCGGGCGTAGCCTCGATCGCGTACGCGCCGGCACGCAAGACAATCAGCGAGGTGAGCACGAGTGGGCGGAGATTCATTCCGCCAAGGTAGCACGGGCCGATCGGCCTGGTGAGCGGCATCTCGTTCAGCCGTCACGCGGATCGCCCTTCATCTCGCGTTGCAGCCACGCCTTGGCAAACTCCCAGTCCCTCATCACGGTCTTGGTGGAGACACCCAGCGCTTCGGCGGTCTCGTCGAGACTCAGCCCACTGAAGAAGCGGAGTTCGACCACGCGGCTCTTGCGCTCGTCAAGCGCCGCGAGGGCGTCGAGCGCTTCATCGAGCTTCACCAGCTCGCTGGATGGATCGCGGCCAGGGAACAGCACCTCGTCGAACGTCACGCGGACCGCGTCGCCGCCGCGCTTCTCGGCCTGCCTCGCGCGTGCGGCATCCACGAGCACGCGCCGCATCAGCCGCGCCACCATCGCCAGAAAATGCGCCCGATTCTGCCAGTTCACGCGCCTGACATCGACCAGTCGCAGAAACGCTTCGTTGACCAGGGCCGTCGCCTGGAGCGTCACTTCTGGCCGTTCGTTGGCCATTGAGCGCCGCGCGATGCGATGCAGCTCGTCGTAAACGAGCGGCGTGAGACGCTCCAGCGCTGACTCGTCACCGCCCCGCCACGCCAGCAGGAGATCGGTGACCGCTTGGGCGTCGCCAGGCATGCCCGATCGTACGCGTTTTCGACCGATGTCCATTCCGGGCCCTGCCGTTCCGCCTTTACCGGTGAGGGGGGAACGGCATGGCTGGATCGAGACGGCGTCTGGGCATTGCGATGTCGGTCATCCTGGCCGGCCCATGCGCGGTGGCCGGCTCCGCTGCCGAGCCCGCAGTCGTGCTTCACATCGACGATCGAGCGGGCGTGCCCCCACGCGAATTGGCCGCTGCGACAGTCATCGTCGAACGTACGTTCCAAGCAGCGGGAGTCGCGATCATTGGGATCGAAGGCCGATTCCCAGCGTCAATCACCGGACCGAATGCCGACTTCCCGCATGCACGTCACTTGGCGGTGATGCTGGTCAACAACGGCGAGGATTCGACACGAGGCGTAACTGGCTGCGCACTGGGCTTCGCGACCCCGCGACTCGCCGTGGCTTACGCCTTCTATAACCGCATCGTCGACTGGTCGTGGAAGCGACCGGTTGACCTGACGGTCGTTCTCGGACGAGTGATCGCACACGAGATCGGGCATTTGCTGCTGCCGCCGAACAGCCACTCCAGATTCGGCATCATGCGCGCCGATCTCGACCTCGGCGTCTCGAATCCCGACCGGTTCACCGACGATCAGGCGCGGACGATCCGCGCTCGGCTTGTCAGGCGAGCGCCCGGCGACTGACGTCGCGCCTTCAAGGCGGGACTAAAGTCCCGCCCTACGTCAACCGTTCTGGTACCACTAAAGTGGCGCCCTACGTACTCGACGCTCAGAACGAGAGCTTCACCGCCAGTTGCATGATCCGCTCGCCCGCGCTCGTGTTCGGTTGGCCGAAGTTCTGAGCCGGCGTCAGTGTCGTGCCGGTCAAGCCGTATCTGATGACATTGACGGCGTTGAAGTTGTCGCGGTTGAACAGGTTGAATGCTTCCCAGACGATCTGCGCACGTGCGCGCCCCGCCAACGGGATGTCGCGCGCAACACGCGGATCGAACGTGACGATCGAGGGAAGACGGAAGTCGTTCCGCCGTGTGCCTGGCGCAAGATCGTTACGTGTGTTGCCGTCTCCGTTGAGATCACCAGCGACCTTCGCCGAGTATGGCTGCCCCGACTGAACGGTCAGGATCGCGCTGACCCACCACCCGCTGGCCAACGCCCGCGCGACGCCCTCGAGCCCGCTGGCCGCACGAGTGGTGGAGTAGATTCCGCTCGCCACGAGGCGGTGCGGCTGATCGTTGTTGCCGGGCGCTCGGTCGACCTCGAAATCCGCCGGATTCGACGCATACTTCGCATCGTCGCCGGCATTGCCCGGCAGCAAAGCCGTCGCGTCGGGCACCGTGTCCGTCACTTTGCCGATCGTGTAGGCAATGCGAAACTGCATGGCGCGCACAAATCGGCGATTCAGCTCGAGCGTCAGTCCGTTGTACTGCGACTCTGCGCTCGACTCGAACGCGACGACGCGCTGGAATCTCGAGAAGGGGCGGTCCGCGGAGGCTAAGAACGGAGAACTGACGGCTTCACCGGTGCCGTCGATGATCAACGTCCTGTTGCCGAGCGAACCGATATTGCGGTCAACGGCGCGCGGTAGATCGCGCCCGTCAACATGGACGTAGGCCGCGGTGAGCGTCGTCTCGCGAGCCAGCTCCCACTCGAACGCGATGTTCGCGTGCATCAAGCGAGGGTTCGCGAACTCCTCGTCAACGTAGATGATGTTCGGCCGGCCCAGTGAACTGCCGGTCGGGATTTCCATGAATCGCTGAGGATAGGTCGGGACCGCCTGCCCCGTGAACATCAGCGAGACGACGTTGATGCCGTTGTTGCCGGCGGCGGTGGCCATGACCGAAGGCGTGCGACCGTAGAACAGTCCCCACCCACCACGCACGACGTATGAGTGGCGCGGCGGACTCCATGCAAACCCGAACCGAGGTCCAATGTTGTTGACATCGGTCGGGACGCGGCTGGTGTCGATGCTCGCTGAGGCGAGATCGGCGTCAGGATTGCGCACGGGTGGCGCCGCGGTTTTCATCAAGTCGTAACGCATCCCGAACCGGAGCGTCAGATCCGATCGAGGTTTCCATTCGTCTTGCACGAACAGCGAGTATTCGCGAACGTCAGGTTGGGTCTCGGGCCCGGGAGTGCCGGGACCGGCAAAGCTCTGTTGATAAGACTCGCCGGGGCCGTCCGGCCGGCCGCGCGCGAATGAGGCGAGGCTGTTGAAGCGATAGCCGCCACCGAAGAACCCCGGGAAGAAGTTGTGGATCCGGTCGAACTGAAGGTCGAATCCCGCCTTCATGCTGTGGGCGCCGCGCAACCACATCAGTGTGTCGGCCACTTGCACCCGGTCGACCGTATTCTCCCGCGGACTGAAGTTGCTGCGCCCGATGATCAACACGAGCGCGCCGCTTTGCTGGACGACAGCCTCCGGATTGTCGCTGTTTGCTGTACCCGGCTCTCGATCGCGAGCGTACTGAAGCCTCAGTTCGTTGAACATGCGTTGGTCCAGCACGCCGGCCCAGCTCGCGTTCAGCGTCCGTGTCATCACGAGCGAATCGCCACTGTGTTCCCTCGACTGCTGCGGTCCACCGTTCTCGAATCCCTCGCCCACGAAGTTCTGGTGGTTGTAGCGAAGCGTCAGCCGATGACCGGCCGCCACCTGGTGATCGGTCTTGATCAGCCACACGTCTTGATCGAGCGAACGACTCCAGCTGCCGGCGAGCGGGCGCAGACGCTCGATGCCCGCAGCGGTCTCGGCATCGTTCGGCGTGTTCGGGGGAAGATTCATGAACACCAGGTTCGGCTGCGAGTTCCGTTGGCCGTCGTACCCGAAGAAAAAGAAGTCGCGATTGCGACGAAGCGGGCCGCCGAGTGTGGCGCCGAATTGTTGGTAGTGATACGGCAGCTTCGGCTGGTTGTTCAATCGATTGATGGCGTTGGTCGCATTCAGGGCCTTGTCGCGGTAGTACTCGAACCCCGAACCGAGGAGCGCGTTAGTGCCCGACTTGGTCACCACGTTGATCACGCCTGCGCCCGCGCGGCCGTACTCCGCGGAAAAGGCGTTCGAGTTGACCTGGAACTCCTTCACCACGTCCTGGCTGAACTGATAAGGCGCGCGGCCAGAGCCGGTGCGGCCCAGCGTTTGGCCGAAGAACGTGTTGTTGTTGTCGGCGCCGTCCACAACGAGACTGTTCAGCGTCCCACGCTGACCGGCAAAGCTGAGGTCGCCGGAGCGGTCGCGGCTGACTCCAGGCGTCAGCAGCACAAAGTCGATGAAATTGCGTCCGTTCACCGGCAGGTTCTGCACTTCCGCCGCGCTCACCGTCGAGCTCGCGTGGCTCCGGCTCCTCTCGATCGTCGGCGTCACGCCTTCGACAACGAGAGTCTCGACCACTCCGGAGATGTTCATCTCGAGGCGCATCGAGATGACCTGGCCAATCGTGAGCTGCACCTCCTGCTCGAGGTTCTGGAAACCGGCCAGGGTCGCCGTCAGCTGATACACGCCCACCGGCAACAGCGGCGCCCGAAAAACTCCGTTGGCGTCGGTGACGAGTGTGCGATCGAATCCAGTCGCCGACTGAACGAGGGTAATCGTCACACCAGGGAGAACTGCGCCGGATTGATCGAAGACCTGCCCATCGATGTAACCCGCGACGCTCTGTGCGTGAGCGGCAACCGCTGAACCAACGACGAACAACGCGGCGGCCAACACCTTCATGGCAACGGCACTTTGGCCTGCAGGTCGTCAAACCAATTGAGCACCAGCTGGAGAACGCGGGACGGCGATTCCAGCGGCGTCTGCTTCACCAGGAGGAAGCGGCCGTCTGGCGCGATGTCGCCGTTACCCTGGTAGGGACTGGGGAAGAGGACACGCGGGCTGCCGATCTTCGGCTTCTCCCCTGTCGGATCGATGGAGACGACCATCATGTCGCCGCCCTGCGTCGTTGGCACATTCCGGTAGAACAGCTCGCGGCCATTGGCTGACCAGAGCGGCCACTGTCCGCCGCCTCTGGAGACTGGAAACTGGCCGCCAGTCGCCACGGATGCGACCCAGATTTCGAACGCGCCCGAGATGTTCGACTGATACGCCAGCCATCGGCCGTCTGGCGAGAATCTGGCGTTCAACTCGGCGAACGGTGAGTCCAGAAAACGCCTGGGCTGCCGCGGCCCGTCGAGGGGAAGTAGCCAGATGTCGGTTCCGCGAGCATCGGCCTCGTGGTAGGCCAGCGTGCGGCCATCGGACGAGACCGATCCAGGCACCTGTCGGTTCGCGCTCGTCGAGAGCCGCTCCTCGTCGTCACTTCTGTCGGCGGCTCGCCAATACAGGTTCTCGTCCTTCCACGACGAGTAGATCACGTGCCGACCATCGGGCGTCCATATCGGAAAGCTCGCACCGGTGCCGTCTGTCAACCGCCGGGGCGTGCCGCGCTCAACGAGGTCGTCAATGAAGAGGTCACGATTGCCTCCTGGTGTCCCGTCGGGCCTGGCGAGCCGGCGACCGTCCGGCGACAGCCGATAATCAAAGCCAACGCCGGGAATCCTTCCGATCTCCTGCGTCGTGCCGTCCTGGCCGACCCAGAGCAGTGTCTTGTTCATCTCGTCGAGCCCGCCGGGAATGTACGCAAGCAGGCCCCCCTGCGACACTGCGAAGTGCGCCCCGCCGGACAGGTTGTTCAGCACACGGTCCAGGATCGGTATGTGGGGACCGGCGACCCGCAAGTTCTTCAGATCGAACGGCGCACCATGCAGCCCTTCAGAGCGCGCGTACACAAGCCACGCGCGCCTGCCATCCGGTGAGATGACTCGCCCATAGCTGGCGTCTTCAACCACAACCGCGTGCTCACCGCCTGTGAGTGGACGAAGCGCAACGTCGAAGCCCCCGCGCTTGACTCGTGTGTACAGCACATGTGTACCGCCTGGCAGAATCTGCGGCCACGTACCGTCTTCGCGCTGATCGCTCATGGACTCGGGCGTGCCGCCGCTCGCGGCAACTCGCCAGAGGCCCCTCGACCGCGGATTGAGCGCGCCAAAGACCATGGTGTCGTCAGATCCCCATGCGACGCCCTGCACGGCGAACCCGCGCAGCCCATCGCCCATGTTGTCGACGATGATCAGGGCGGCCCCACCCTCGACGGGTATCCGCTTCAGGCTGCCGCCTTCCGGGAGCGTCGTAAAGGCGATCCACCGCCCATCTGGGGAAAAGATGGGATTCGCCGCGCCCTCCGTGCCGGCGATCGGAGTGCTTTCCACTCCATCAAGGAGTCGGGAATAGAGTTGTCTGCGACCTCCGACGATTCCTGCGTACACGATTCGGCGGCCATCGGGCGAGACGGCCACCGAGGATCCGCGGCCAATCGCGAAGAGCGACACGTCTGGCGGCAACGCGATGGACAATCGCGCCGGACTCCGCGGCTCTGGTGTCGTCGCCAACACCGCATACCAAACAGCGACTGCCGCAAGCATTGCGAGGACGCCGGACAACATCCACGGGATGAGGCGGAGAAATCCGCGTGTGATCTGCGGCTGCGGGTCCGCCTGCACGGCCCTTTGCGGATCGCCAATCGCGTCCTCGATCTCGATGCGCGCGTCCGCGATGTCGTGGAGCCTGCGTGCCGAGTCTTTCGTGAGACAACGGCGCAGCAAGTCGCGCACGCGCTGCGGCGTGCGTGGCGGCAGCAGATTCCCATCGGGTTCGGCGCTCGTGATCGCACCAAGCACGTCGGCCGACGACTCGCCGGGAAACGATCGGCAGCCAGTGACCATCTCGAACACGACACAGCCAAACGCCCAGATATCGGTCCGCTTGTCCACCGGCAGCCCGCGCGCTTGTTCCGGGCTCATGTAGGCGACGGTTCCCAGCACCGCGCCTTCGCTCGTGTCGAGCACAGATAGCTCAGTAGGACCTTCTGATTCCGAGGCGCGGATCTTCGCGATGCCGAAGTCGAGCACCTTCACGACCCCACTCGGCGTGATCTTGATGTTGGCGGGCTTGAGATCGCGATGCACGATGCCTTTGTCGTGGGCGGCCTCGAGTGCTTCTGCAATCTGTCGCGCGATCGGCAGCGCTTCGTCCAGCGGCAGGGCCGGCTTTGCACGCGGCCGCTCGTGCAGCTTGTCCGCCAGCGTGATTCCCTCGACGAGCTCGAGGACGAGTGCGCGGAGGCCACCGCTGTCTTCGAGCCCGTAGATGGCGGCGATGTTTGGATGGTTGAGCGTCGCCAGAATCCGCGCTTCGCGCTCGAAGCGCGCCAGCCGCTCGGCGTGTTGGGCAAGCCGTTCCGGCAGGATCTTCACGGCGACATCGCGGCCCAGCTTGGTATCGCGCGCCCGGTAGACCTCGCCCATCCCTCCGACACCCAGAAGCGGACCGAGCACGTACGGTCCAAGCGCCAGGCCTTCACGACTCTCGTGTGAGGAAGGTGAGAGGAGAGCAGTCGCGTCAATGTGCCCGTCTCGCAGCAGGGTCCCGTCGCGCTGAGTGAGCAACGACTGGACCTCCTGGCGCAAGGTGTCGTCACCGGCGCACGAGGCGGCGAGAAACGTGTCGCGATCGCCCGGCGCGTGTTCGCGAGCTGCGTGAAACAGGTCTTCGATTCGTCGCCAGCGTTCCGGCGTCACCTAGGCTCCTCGCCCGCGATTCGCGATGCTGCGGAAGGATATCAGGTGATCGCTCTGCGCGAGCAGTAGAACGAAATCGACGTGCCGCTCTCAGCGTATTGTGAGAGAAAGCGTCGCCGCGTCTAGTCCACAGGCATAACAGGCTGCCGGCTCTCCGCGACCTGGTCGGCAATCGCCTTTGCGAGCTCAGCGGATTCGTTGAGACATGGGAGAAAGCGCACCTGCAGATCGGGCCGTCCCTCCGCCGCCAATTGGCTTTCGAGCTGGCTCTCGGCATTGTCAGCCAGAAACCCGTACGGGTAGTACACGACTCTCGAGAACTTCGCGTCACTGACCCGATTCAAGGTCTCTTCGATCGGTGGTTCCGTCCAACGTCCGCCGCGAGTGTGATTCAGCCAGCCGTTGGTCACCATGCCAAACGTCGAGGCCAGTTGCATTTTGATCGCCTCGCACAGTCGTTCGGTGCTCGCTCGTCCGGTTTCGATTGGCTTTTCAGGTTCGAGCAGCGTGCCATGCGCCGCAAGAACGAGCGCCGTTGTTCGCATCTCCGCGCGATCGGCGCCGAGACACGCGAGAACGTGTTCAGCGGAAATCGAGGCCAGGTGCTCGGGGTCGAGCGCGGGCAGGACATGAACAGGCGCCCGTCGAGGTCGCCTGGCGCTGCCGGCTGAGACAGTGGTCCTCGACAACTGGTGCGTAAACGCCGAGTCGACGGCGTACATCGGGGCAATCCAGACAGGCTGGTCAGTGGGAATGGCGTCGATCACCTGATCGAGCAGAGGCCGCCGAAACTCGTAGGCCACGTGGACGGCCCACTGGTTGCGGCCATGCAGGGCCTCGAGTGCGTGTCGGACGTTGGTCGCCTGCACTTGCGTGATGGGTTCGAGTGGAGAGCGGTAGCCCTTCGTGCTCCACAGTTTCCAGCGGCGGTACGCTCTCGCCAGCGCGATGATCGGAATCGCCGTGGCCGGAATCGCAGCCACGGTGCGTGTCAGCCCCCGCAGAATTCGCCAGGAATAGGTGAGCTGATCGGCAAACGACGGCGACGGGGGCTCGCCATACGTGACGAGGACGACGTGGCCTGTGGTCATCGTCAGGTACTGAGCCGCGCGGCGAGATCGCGAGCGGTTCGCCTGGCGTTGGCAATCGCGCTGTTGAACGAGACGCCGTCATACGCGGTCCCGCAGACGTCGAGGCCCGGATGAGCCACGAGCCGCGCGCGAATGGCGGTGACGCGCTCGTGATGGCCGACGGTGTATTGGGC
>JBOGIV010000165.1:0-9666 GCA_050747925.1 Vicinamibacterales bacterium | reverse complement strand
TCCCAGGAATTCATGCAGTTGAGTCAAGTTTTCTCGCCCGGCCGGAGGCCGGGCAAAACCAACACTGCCCTAGCGAGGCGGAGCCATACCGCACATGCTCGGGGGTCTGAGGCGGAGCCTCGCTAGATGATCAGCTCAACGCCTGGTGGTGTTGTGATCTCCGTTCGCGTGATTCCACGAGCCAGCCGGTCAGGCATCGACGGGACGCGTGGCGATGCGCTGCTGGTGCGGCTCAAAGCGCCGCCGGTCGAGGGCGCGGCGAACGCCGAGCTGATTCGCGTGATCGCAGGTGCCCTGAGCATCCCCGCGCGAAGCGTCTCGATCGTCAGCGGCGAGCACGCGCGCCAGAAGCGTGTCATGGTGACCGGCATCAACCGCTCCCAGGCGTCAGCCAGGCTCCTCGTGGCTGATCCTCCTCGTGGTTGATCGCTCTCGTGGTTAATCCTTCTCGTGGTTAATCCTTCTCGTGGTTGATCCTTCTCGTGGTTGATCCTTCTCGTGGTTGATCCTTCTCGTGGTTGATCCTCCTCGTGGTTGATCCTCCTCGTGGTTAATCTTCCTCGTGGTTGATCTCTCTTCGTGGTTGATCTTCCTCATGGTTGATCCTTGTTCGTGGTTGATCTCCTTCGTGGTTGATCTTCCTCGTGGTTGATCGCTCTCGTGGTTGATCTTTGTTCGTGGTTAATCTTCCTCGTGGTTGATCCTTCTCGTGGTTAATCTTCCTCGTGGTTGATCGCTCTCGTGGTTGATCGCTCTCGTGGTTAATCCTCCTCGTGGTTGATCCTTCTCGTGGTTAATCTTCCTCGTGGTTGATCCTTCTCGTGGTTAATCCTTCTCGTGGTTGATCTTCCTCGTTCCTCGTGGTTGACGAGGTCCGTTTTTGACCACTCACTCTCGACGATCGCGGTAAGCTCGGCCCGTGGTTCTCGATCGCCTCGCGTGCGACCGCGCCCGCCAGTCCCGCGACGCGCGTTTCGACGGCCGGTTCTTCATCGGCGTGACCAGCACGCGCGTGTACTGCCGGCCCATCTGCCCGGCGCGCGCGCCCAAGGACGAGAACGTCCGCTATTTCCCGACGGCGGCCGCGGCTGAGGCCGCTGGCTTTCGCCCATGCTTACGGTGCCGGCCCGAGGCGTCTCCCACCACGCCCGCCTGGTTTGGCACCTCGGGTGTCGTCTCCCGGGCTCTACGTTTGATTGGTGAAGGCGCCCTCGACGAGAGCGGCGTGGATCGGCTCGGTGACCGGCTCGGACTGACCGCGCGTCATCTCCGTCGCCTCTTTGCCCAGCACCTTGGTGCGACGCCGCTCGAAGTGGCGTTGACCCGTCGGGCGCATTTCGCCAAGCAATTGCTCGACGAAACGACGCTGTCGTGTGAGCAGATCGCAACAGCAGCGGGATTCGGCAGCGTCAGACGGTTCAATAGCGAGGTCCGCCGAACCTTTCACCGCACGCCCACAGAGCTGCGGCGGCTCGCCCGCAAGTCGAACAGTGCGGACGCTGAGCGTTATCGCTTTCGACTGGCGTACCGCCCGCCGTACGACTGGCCTGCCGTAATGGCGTTTCTGGCGGCACGGGCGACACCGGGCGTCGAAATTGTCGAGGGCCTGCGCTACCGGCGCAGCATCACCATCGACGGAAAGCACGGGGCAATCGCCGTCTCGCCCGCCTCGTCTGGCGCCGCCCTGATGCTCGACGTGCAATTCGCCGATCCGCGGGCGCTCCTGACCATCGTTGAGCGCGTGCGACGCCTCTTCGACCTCGGCGCCGATCCGATTCTGATTGGCGAGTGCCTCGGCGCCGATCGATTGTTGCGTCCTGCGCTCGCCAGGCATCCGGGCATTCGGACGCCAAGCGCCTGGGATGGATTCGAGCTTGCGGTCCGGGCCATCCTGGGGCAGCAGGTTTCAGTACGGGCGGCAACAACGATGGCTGGGCGGCTGGCGCAACGGTTTGGGTCAGCGTTAGGCAACCCCAACCAGCCTCCGCCAGGGCTACGGCGGTCCGCCGACCTGTCCCGCCGGAGCATTCTTGCGAAGGCGGAAGGGTTGCCTCCACAGAACGAAGGATCGGTTCTGCTTCATGTCTTCCCAACCCCCGAGCAACTCGCGAGTGCGGAGATCGAATCGATTGGCGTGGTGAGAGCTCGTGCCCAGGCGATCCGCACCCTCGCGCGCGAGGTCCTCAACGGCGGTCTCGTCTTTCGCACATCTGAAGACTCTCGAGACACACTCGCCGCGCTGAAGGCCATCGCCGGTATCGGCGATTGGACCGCCCAGTACATCGCCATGCGGGCCCTTGGTGAACCGGACGCATTCCCAAGCGGCGATCTGGTCTTGCGACGGATGGCCGGGAACTGCTCGGCTGGAGATCTCGAGCGGCGGTCGCACGCATGGCGTCCCTGGCGCGCCTATGCGGTGATGCTGCTCTGGCAGACGGCCAGTGACGGTCGTGGCGACAGACCTTCAGGTCTGTCGATCAGGCACAACGACACACCTCACCAGCGTCCGCTGAAGCTACGGCGGTCCGCCGACCAGCCTCCGCCAAGGCTACGGCGGTCCGCCGAAGCATCTGCGAAGGCGGAAGGTTTGTCGCCACATCGAGGGAGAAGGAGACATGCGCAAGCAGAAACGAATCGCAGCCGTCACCGTGGCCCTGGCCGCGACGCTCGCCAGTCCGCGGCTCCCGGCACAAGACGTCGCGACTCCCCTGAGCCGCTCGACGACGCCCGGAACAAGCACGGTCGTTGAGATTCGATCGTACAACCTGAAGCCGGGCACGCGAGATCGGTTTCATCAGCTCTTCGTCAACACGTCGCTGCCGATGCTCCACCGGTGGAAAGTGGATGTCATCGCGTTCGGCCCCTCGCAGCACGACAAGGATTCGTGGTTTCTGATGCGGGGATTCCCGAGCATCGAGGCCCGTCAAAAGGGCGAGGAGGCCTTCTACGCGAGCGAGGAATGGATCAAGGGTCCTCGGGAGGCCGTGCTGGCCGACATCGTCAACTACACAACCGTGGTCATCAGCATCGATGGCGCGACGCTTGCGGGTCTTCGCACGAGCGGATCCCGGAGTCGCGCGGAGGACCGTATGTCGAGCACGTCGTCACCATCCGATCTCGCGACACTCCTGCAGCTCAACGAGGACTACCTGCGATCGGTGCAGAACTCAAATGTCCAGCGGTTCAGGGAGATTCTGGCGGACGACTTCCTGTGCTCGAATCCCGACGGATCGCTGATCGATCGTGAGCAGTTTCTCGTTCAGACTGCGAAGCTGGTCACCATCTCGAACCTGGCAGCTCATGACGTGAACGTGCGCGTGTTGGGCGACATCGCGATCGTTCACGCGCGAACCACCTATAAGACGGCGGATGGAAAGCCCGGCGCCGGCCGCTACACGGACGTCTGGGCGCGCAGAAACGGCCAATGGCTCGCAGTTTCTGCCCACGTCACGCGGAATTGACGACTTGGCACGAATGTCGCGGACGATCGCAGTTTTTGGAACGGTGTCTGACACCGTCACGGGATCCATCGCGGCGGCTTGATAGGCGTCGGGAACTGCATCTCCGTCCGCATCGAGTGTTCGAAGTCGTGGCGCCCGACGAGCGCGGCCGTCAGCGCTCTCCTAGCCTGTCAAGGAGAACAGAGTTCCAGGGTTCCAGGGTTCTCGTTCCAGGGTTCGCGTTCTGCTGAACCCAAGAACCTTGGAACGCTGGAACCTTGGAACGCTGGAACTTTACTCATCGTGCAGGGCAACCATGGGATCCACCAGCGAGGCGTGACGCGCGGGAAGGTAGCCGGCGACGGCCGCGACGTTCAGCATCACCGTCATCACCAGCGCGATCGTCGATACGTCCGTGGCCGCGACACCAAAGAGCAGACTGGCGACGAACCGGCCGGCCGCCAGCGCAATCGCCACTCCGAGGGCGACACCAACAAGGACCAACGTCATCGATTCCCCGAGCACCATGCGGCGAACGGCGTGCGGATGCGCGCCAAGGGCCATCCGAATTCCGATCTCGTTGGTGCGGCGGGCGACGCTGTACGACATCAGGCCGAACAGACCGATCGAGGCGATCAGGAGCGCGAGGCCACCGAAGATCGCATAAGCCTGCGCGAACAGCTTCTCCTGCACGAGCCGCTGCTCGATCTGCTCCATCTGCGTCGAGACATTCGTGACGGGTAGATTCGGATCCACCGAGCGAACCGCTTCGCGTAAGGAGGCAACCACACTCATGGGCTCTCCGGCGGTCCGCACCGTAAACGACGGCGCCGACAACCTCGCCTGCAGATACGGCGCATACATGGTCGGTGGCGCTTCGTCGCGGACGCTGTTGTACTTCACGTCTCGCACGACGCCGACAATCTCGTTCTGCGCGCTCGTTTCCGGGCTGGGTCCGAAGTGCTTGCCGAGTGGACTCTCGTTGGGAAAGTACTTGCGGGCGGCGGCGGCATTGATGACCACCGCCTTTGGCGCGGTCTCGTTGTCGCGGTCGGTGAGCGACCGACCGAGCACTACCGGAATCTCCATCGCCGCGAAGAAACCGGGGGCCACCACGAGGCGGTTGATGTCGTCACGCCGATCGGGAGTGTAGGTGCGGCCCTGGACGAACAGGCTGGTGCTGTTCACGCTACCTGAGAGCAGCGCCGGATTCGACAACGTGGCCGACATCACACCTGGGACCGCGCGAAGGCGATCGAGAAGCTGCGTGTAGAGCAGCGTCGCGCGCTTCTCGTCGTAGCCGTTGAGCTGAGGTGAGACGCGAAACAGCACCAGGTTACGCGCATTGAATCCCACCTCCACCTGGCGCAGGTTCTGAAGCGTGCGCAGGAACAGCCCCGCACCGATCAGCAGCACAATCGAAATGCTCACCTGCACCACCAGCAACGTGCGACCGAGCATCGTGCGCGAGACCACCACGCCTCGACTGTGCTGCTTGAGTGCGGTGTTGACGTTGACACCGGTGGTTCTGAGCGCTGGCACGATGCCAAACACCACGGCCGTGACGACAGTGATGCCCATCGCGAATGCCAGCACGCGCCAGTCGAGCGGCGTGGCCTGCCCTGGCGCTCCAGGCAGCAGCGTCTTGCCCCACTGTCCGAGAGCCACGCCCAGAACGCCGCCAAGCGATGCCAACAGGAGACTCTCGGTCAGAAACTGGCGCATCAGCCGCGTTCGCGTCGCGCCCAGCGACACCCGCACCGACACCTCCTTCTGCCGGTTCGCTGCTCTCGAGAGCAGGAGATTGGCGACATTGGCGCACACGATGAGCAGCACGAGCCCGACAATCCCGCTCAGAATCGACACGGCACGGGTATCCGTCGTGTTCGCTTCGTAGATGCCGCGTGATGCCGAGTCCACCCGCAACTGCGGAATCTGTTTTCGACTGAGGTTTCGCATCGTGTTGCGCTCCTCTGCGGAGAGCGACGCCAGGTGCGAGTCGAGACCAGCGCGCGCGGCATGCTGGAACAGCGTGTCCAAATTGGCTTTCACGTGCGCGCTGGTCAGCCCTGGCATCAACCGTCCAGTCACCTGGAGCCACCAGTAAGTGGGATCGATGACCCGCTTGGCGTCTGGCGGACTCAGCTGCGGATCCAACGCGATCGGCACCATCACATCCGGAGGTTCTTGCACGGCGACCTGAATGCCGGTGAACGAGGACTCGATTACACCGACGATGGTGACCGGTGTCGTGTTGAGCGTGATCGACTTGCCGACAATGGCTGCGTCGCCGCCAAAGCGCGACCTCCAGTACTTGTGGCTGATCACGGCAACAGGCGGGGCGTTGGCGCGATCGTCGTCGGGCAGGAGCGTGCGTCCCGGATTCGCGGCCACTCCCAACGTCTGGAAGTAGTTGCCGCTGGCAATGAACGCGGCGCCGATATCAGCCTGGCCGTTCACGACAACGCTCAGCCGTCCGTACGGCGCCCCCGCGATCAGACCGCTCATCGTCTTGTTGTCGGCGACGAACTGTTGATACATCGGATACGAGAACGTTGAGCGAAAGCGCACTCCGCCTTCTTCGCCGGAGTATCCGTAGTCGCTCGAGTTTGTGGACATGTCGTTCGGGCCCCCGTCCTGAAGCGGACGAGCGTGTCGGGGTCGGCCGCCGGCACCTTCTTCAACAGGAGGCCATTGACGGCGCTGAAGAGCGCGGTGTTGGCGCCTATTCCCAACGCCAATGAGAGGACGACCACCGCCGTCCATCCCTTTGCCTGAAGCAGCATGCGAACGGCGTAATGCAAGTCTTTGAGCATGGTGAGCTCGACGACGGTGTCAGACACCGTTCCAGGATTTGCATACGCGTGAAGAAGCGCTATTGGCACGACCTTCTTCGCCGTACGCAGATTTTGGAATGGTGTCTGACACCGTCCCCAATAGACGCTATGCCTGAGCGCCGGGTTGGGTTTTCGTCCCGACGAGTTATCCTACTCCTCTGTTCTGGTTCGTAGAGCGCGTGGTGCTGACTGGAGGCGGGTGATGAAGCGCGTCTTGGTGCTGGGGCTGGTGATTGGAGTGGGCGTGGGCGTGATGCAGGCGCAGCAGCCGGCGCCGGCCGGGCCCAACGTGGCGCAAATCGAGAAGGTCAAAGACAACCTCTACATGATCACCGGTGGCGGCGGCAACACGGCCGCTTACATCGCCGCCAACGGTGTGGTGCTGGTCGATACCAAGAACCCGGGCTGGGGCCAGGCGATTCTCGACAAGGTCAAGACCGTCACCAGTAAGCCCGTGACCCACATCATCAACACTCACACGCACGCCGATCATGTGGGCAGCAACGAGTTCTTCCCGGCCACCGTTGAAATCGTCGCCCACGCGAATACGGCGACGAACATGACCAAGATGAAGAACTTTGCCGAACCGGCTCAGAAACACGGTCTGACCGACAAGACGTTCACCGACCGGATGACGGTGCTCGGTGGCGCCGATGCCATCGACCTCTACTACTTCGGCCCGGGCCACACCAACGGCGATGCGTTCATCGTGTTTCGTGGCCTGCGGACGATGCACGCCGGCGATATCTTCGCCAGGAAGGGCACGCCGTTGCTGGACATGAACAACGGCGGCACCGGCTCACAGATCGGCGACACACTCGCCAAGGCTGCGGCCGGCATCAAGAACGTGGATACCATCATCACCGGACATAGCACGGTGATGACGTGGGCCGATCTCCACGAGTACGCGGCGTTCAACCGTGCGTTTCTCGCCGCGATCCAGTCGGCGATCAAGGCCGGCAAGAGCGCCGATCAGGCGTTCGCGGAGCTGCAGCTGCCGGCCACGTTCGCGACCTACGATATGGGGCGCGCCAAGGAAAACGTGCCAAAGCTCTACGCCGAGCTCGGCAAATAGCCGCCGACCGCACGTTCAACCGTTCCTGCCGACGAGTCGCCAGAACTGCGGCTCGTTGAGCAACGTAATCCGGTGTCCTTTTTCGCGCAGCCGTTTGATCTCCATCAGCTTCAGTCCGGCATCCCGCCCAGCCGCCTGCAGCTTGTTCGGGCGGCCGCGCACCAGGACGGTCGTCAGCAGCGATGGTCCGCTGTGCACGATCGCGCCGGCCCGCTTGGCGGCACGGGCGGCTTCGGGTCTGGTCGTCTTCAAGATGCCCGTGAACGCAAGGTGAACCCCTTTTAGAGATCGGAGGACGCCCGCTCGTGGCAAAGCGGGAGGCTTCTGAAGGGCGTCGATCAATTCATCGGCGCTCTCGTAGCGTTTGCGGCGCTCGCCGATACATCGGTGACAGATCTCCTTCAGGTGATCGCTGCACGAAAGCGCCCGGATCTCCGACGTGCGCACCCGCGCGCGCGCATCGCCCTTCACCAGCATCGCGAGCAGCTGACCGACCTGATAGACGTCGTCTCGCGTCCGCCATTTGGGAGCGGCGCCCGCAAAGATGTCGCTCGGCGCCATGAGAGGGTTCAGCGTGCGTGCCACGACACCCCGACGATCGCCCTGATGGCGGACGATGCCAAAGTCGCCGAGCTTGAGGCACAAGGTGCTGGACCTCGCGCGGGACGAGCCTGCGACTCCATCGCAGACGAACACGTTCATCGGAGTGAGATCGCGATGCAAATGCTGGCCGCGATGCAGTTTCACGAGCACTTGCAGAATTGCCGCAATCTCACGGCGGACAGCGGTCTCGGTCCATTTCTTGTTCGTCCGATTGAGGAACGCGCTCAAATCGCCATGACGCGCATACTCGAGCGCGAGGCAGTAGAGGATCTGGCCCTCTTCGGTCATGAACGGAAACGCGTCAAAGATGCGAATGGCTCGCGGGTCGTCTCCCAGGAGCTGGCCGAAGTACGCCTCGCGCAGCCAGCCATCGATCCGCGCACTCACCTTGACGCAGACGGCGGCAGGAACCCTGGACGAGGGGCCAAGACGGCGGGCGAGATAGACCTGGCCAAAGCCACCTTGCCCAAGGAAGCGGTCAACGCGGTAGCTCAGTCGCGACTCTCGACTCTCGATGGTGTCGCCAGACGCAAAGAGCGCGCCCCGATCGCGCGGGCCGCTCGTGCCTGGAAGGCGGGTTGTCGCGGTGGCAGTGTGACGGGGCACAAGGAATCTTAGTCCTCGGTCCACGGTCCGTAGTCATTAGTCCTCAGCCTTCACTCCACGATCTGTGGCCGGACCGCCGGCGGTAGACCGTGGACTGCTATAATCCGCCGCTACTACACCCATGGATCCCATGTTGGGTGCGCTGGTCTCGCATTACCGCATCCTCGAACAGATCGGGGCTGGTGGGATGGGCGTGGTGTATCTCGCCCAAGACGAGCGGCTGCACCGCAAGGTCGCGCTCAAGTTCATCGTGCCGAGCGCGGCAGGCGACGCCGTGGCCCAACACCGGCTGCTGCGGGAAGCACAAGCCGCCAGCGCCCTCGATCATCCAAACATCGCCACGGTTTACGAGGTTGGAGATTTCGGCGATCAGCTCTTCATCGCCATGGCGTACTACCAGGGTGAGACGCTGCGCCAGCGCATCGAGCGTGGCCCTTTGTCGGTCGCCGACGCGGCGTCGATTGCTCTGCACATTGCCGAGGGCCTCGAGGTCGCGCACGAGCAGGGCGTCGTCCATCGCGACCTCAAACCCGCCAACGTCTTCATCACGTCCTCCGAGCAAGTGAAGATCCTGGATTTCGGACTCGCCAAGGTCGAGACCGCAACCGCCGACACGACGGCCGGCATGACGAAGACCGGCACAACCGTCGGCACGCTCTCATATATGTCGCCCGAGCAGGCGCGAGGCGAGCATGTCGATCAGCGGACGGATATCTGGGCGTTTGGCGCGATGCTCTTCGAGATGTGCACCGGGCGTCAGCCGTTCCGCGGCGATTCGGCGACGGCCGTGCTGATGTCATTGGCCACCGACGCCCCGCCGCCACTGCGATCGCTGCGGCCCGAGGCGCCGCCCGAATTTGCAAGGCTGGTCGAGCGTGCGTTGGTGAAAGATGTCTCGCGGCGGACGCTGACCGCCGGCGAAGCCCGGCGCGTGATTGGCGACTATCGCGATCGGACCGCTGCCATCACGGCGCCGTCTTGGTGGCGGATGCTGCGGCGCCCGATCGTCGCCGTGCCGGCGCTGGCGGCGATCATCGCCGTGGCGGTCGTCACCTCGATTTACGGCGAGCGGTTTGTGAATGCGCGATGGGCGAAGTACACCGCC
>JBOGIV010000164.1:0-28111 GCA_050747925.1 Vicinamibacterales bacterium | reverse complement strand
GCTCGACCTTGGCGCGCAGATTCCGGACGAGCCCTCTCGGCCCAGCCTCCCATCATCGAAGGGGGCAAATCGCTGGAAGGCGCTCGCGGCTGAAGATTCGCAGGCGAATCAGGACTTCGTGAGCCGTTGGCGCCCGAAGATCGAACCGATGACAAACGCCCGGCACAAGGGAATGCTCGACGTGCTGCTTGGTGAAATGCTGGAGCACAAGCGCTTCTTCGATCAGGCCGCGGCGGGTCGAACCGACCTCCTGGGCGCCGCGCTGCCCATCAACGAGCATCGCGGGACCGTAATCGATACCCGCTGGGTGGAATAGACGACTCCTGTCGCAATCGCGCTCGGCAGCAATCTCGGCGATCGGCAGGCCCATCTCGCGTTTGCAGTCGAGCGGCTTCGGGCTCCGCTCAGCAATCTCAAGCAGTCCTCGTGGTACGACACCGCGCCGGTTGGCGTGGCTGATCAACCACGCTTTCTCAACGGCGCCGTCATCGGCGAGACGAAGTTGACGCCGAGGGCGCTGCTCGACGAGCTTCTCGCGATCGAGAGTGAGCGGGGGAGAGCGCGGACCTTCGCCGGCGCAGCCCGGACGCTGGACCTTGATTTGCTGCTGTTCGGAAGCCTTCAGAGGGATGAGCCGGGATTGGTCATCCCGCATCCCCGGTTCCGCGAGCGGCTCTTCGTCCTCGAACCGCTCGCCGAACTGGCGCCAGACTGGGTAGACCCGGTCACGGGAGAAACAATCAGTGTGCTTCTTCAGCGTGCGCGATCGGTCCGCGCTTGAAGATCCCCCGCCACCCCTCTTCGAACAGGGTGTACATCGCGGGCACGAAGACCAGCGTGATCAACGTTGACGTCAGCAGTCCACCGATGACCACGCGGGCGAGCGGCGCCTGAAGCTCGGCGCCTTCGCCGATGCCAAGGGCCATCGGGACCAGACCCAGGGCGGTGCACGCGGACGTCATCAGAATCGGCCGCAATCGATGCCGACCGGCCAGCTCGATCGCCTGGCGCAGCGGAACCTTGTCTCGATGCCGAAGCGTATTGGTGTAGTCCACGAGCAGAATGGCGTTGCTGACGACGATGCCCGCCAGCATGATCACGCCGATGTAGGCCTGCATGCTGAACGGGGTATTGGTGAGGAGCAGAATGCCGACCACGCCGATCGCTGCGAGTGGAATCGAGAAGATGATGATGAACGGATCGCGCAGCGATTCGTATTGCGACGCCATCACCGTGTAGACGAGGACGATCGCCAGGATCAAGACCAGACGCAGCTCATTGAACGAGCGGGCCTGCTCCTCAACCTCGTTGCCGAAGCCGACCGCGAAGTCCTTCGGCACGTTGATTTCCCCGAGGCGCGCCCGCACGGCCTCGACCGCCTCGCTCAGCGTCGTTTCGGTTTCGGCGTTCACACGCTGGATGCGCTCCTGGTTCTTGCGCTCGATGGACACAGGGCCGGTGTCGCGATCGATCACCATGATGTTCTTCGCTGGAAGGACCTGACCGGATGGGGTGCTCAAAAGCACGTCTCCGACCTCCGAGACCTGCTCGCGGTCCTCCTCGCGAAGCCGGACCACGATGGGGTACTCGTTGCCGGCATCCCGGAACATTGCGGCCTGCGTACCGGCGACATTGGTTCGAATCGTGTTGGCAACGCCCGTGACGGTGAGGCCCAGCAGCGCCGCCTTGTCGCGATCGACGCGGACCGCCAACTCGGGACGACCCTCCTCACGCTGGAGACGCGAATCGGCAATTCCCGGCGTCGAGTCGAGCATGGTCTTGACGTCCTGGGCAATCCGCTTCGACAGGTCGAGGTCGTGTCCCATGATCTCGACCGAGACCCGGGCGTCGCCGCCACCGCCGCCCATGCCACGCATCATCTGATTCTGTCCGCCCGATGGGCGCGCCCGGACGATGACACCGGGAATGCCGGACAGATCACGACGGAGCTGCATGGCGATCTCTTCGTTCGATCGCTCCCGCTCATCGCGTGGCACGAGGCGGACGTTGACGTTGCCGCGATGGCTGGAGCCCCCACCAAACCCGCCACCGCCACCACCGCCCCCAGCCTGGGTGATCAGCATCGTGGCTTCTGGCACCGCAGTGCGGATGGCGGCCTCGAGACCGATGAGCACCGCCTCGGTGCGTTCGATTCTCGACCCTACTGCGAGCTCGGCATCGACTTGGACCTCGCCTTCGTCGGTTTGCGGCTGGAATTCATAGCCGACGCGCGGCAGCAGCACGAAGATCGCCACCAGGAAGAGTGCGACGCCCGTCCCGAATACCGTCGGACGATGCACGAGCGCCCTGCGCAGCATGCGGGAGTAGAACTCGTCGAGGTTGTCGAGCGCGCGGTCGCCGGATCGGTTCAGCGCCGCCCACAATCCTGGCTTGCCTTCGTACGCGTGGGGCGGGTCCAGCAGGCGTGAGCAGAGCACGGGGACGATCGTCACGGCCACGAGCAGCGACATCGCCAGCGAGAACGACACGACCGCCGCGAGCTGTCCGAACATGATGCTCGAGACGCCAGTGAGAAACAGCATCGGCACAAAGACGGCGATGTGCGTGAGCGTCGATGCCAGAATCGCGGACCAGACCTCCTCGCTGCCGTCGATGGCCGCGGTCATCCGGTCCTTTCCCATCTCGAGATGCCGGTAGGTGTTCTCCAGCACCACGATCGCGGCATCGACGATCATGCCGATGCCGAGCGCCAGGCCGCCGAAGGTCAGCGTGTTGAGCGTATAGCCGCCAAAGTAGAGCAGGGCGAAGGTGCCGATCACCGACACCGGGATCGACGTGCAAATAATGAAAGTGGACTTAAAGTTCCGCAGAAACAGGAAGATGATGGCGATGACGAGCATGCCGCCGATCGCCGCATGTTCCTGCACCGAACCAATCGCGCGCTTGATGAAGCGCGACTGGTCATCCAGCACCTGCAGCCTGACGCCGTCGACGTCGCGGTTGATGCGGTCAACTTCCGTCCGGACGCCGTCGGCAATCTGAATCGTATTGGTCCCCGACTGCTTCGTCACTTGCATCCGGATGCCTGGGACGCCGTTGATCCGCATGAACTGCCGCCGATCCTCGGTGGTGTCGCGCACGTCGGCGATATCGCGGAGGTAGACCGGCACGCCGTTTCGGGTCATCACCACCAGGTTCTTGATCTCGTCGATGTGGGTGAACTGACCCGGGCTGCGGAGCAGCAACGTCCTGTCCGCATCGTTGATCTCGCCAAGCGGAATGTTCTGGTTTTCGGTGCGCAGCACCTGGATGATGCGGTCCGGCGACAGGTTGAGCTGGGCGATCTTTTCACGTGAAAGATCGACGCGAATCTGACGCCGCAAGCCACCGTTGATCGTCACCGCGGCGACGCCATCGACGCGCTCGAGTCGAGGCGACAAGTCGTTCTGTGCGATCTCGCGAAGCGTCACGGGATCGAAGTCGCCTTCCACGCCGATCCCCATGATTGGCATCGACGTCGAGTCGAACTTGAAGACGGTCGGTGGATCGGCGTCCTCGGGCAAGCGTCCACGCACGCGGTCCAGACGCGTCCGAACCTCATCGGCGGCCTCACTGAGGTCGGTGCCCCACGCAAAGTTGAGGCGCACGTTCGTATTGCCTTCCGACGCCGTGGAATCAACGCGCTGGAGCCCCGCGACGGCGCTGACCGCCTGCTCGATCGGCCGGGTGACGAGCTCTTCCATCTCCAGCGGCCCGACGCCCGCGTAGCTGACCCGCACTGTAATGGTCGGCATCTGCGTGTCGGGCATGAGGTCGACCGGGAGCCTGGTCAGGGAGATCGCGCCGAGCAAAATGATGACCATGCTGATCATGAACATCGTCACCGGGCGTTCAATGGCAATTCGCGGAATACTCATCGTTGTCCTCGGCCTAGTGGCATGCGCTGTTATTGCGGTGGTCTTGGGCCGCGCGGGCCGCGTTGGCCGGGAGACGATCCTGGTTGACCGCCGGCAGCCCCTTGCGCGCCCGGGGCGCCGTTGGCGCCGGCAGGACCCTGTGAGCCGCGCATCCCGCCTCCGCGCCCGCCACGGCCGGCACCACTGGGACCCGATGCGCCGTCGGCGCCGGCAATCAACAACTGATCGTTGTTCCTGAGGGCCGCGGCGCCGGTGGTCACGATGCGATCGCCTTCCTTCAGACCCGACTTGATCTCGACGGTCGTCGTGTCCTCGATGCCGAGCTCCACTTGGACGAAGGTGGCACGGTTTTCCGCTGAGGGTACCCAGACACCGCGCTTGCTTTCAAAGTCGATGACGGCAGTCTTCGGCGCGACGAGGACGCCACGCCGATCCTCGACCGTGAGGTTGACGCGCGCGTACATCCCGGGCTTCAACTTGAACGTCGGATTGGGAACCTCGACTTCCATCGCCGCAGTTCTCGTCGACGGGTCGAGCACCGGCGCCACACGTGCAATGCGGCCGCGGAACGTCTCGCCGGGGAACGCATCCACGTCGACGTCAGCGAGGTCACCGACCGACACCATCCGAAGGTCCTTCTCGATGACGTTGGCGACCATGCGGAGGCGGGAGATGTCCACGACCGAGGCGATCGGTGAGTTCTGCGAAACCATCGCGCCGGGGTCGACGTTGCGCTTGGCCACGAACCCATCGACCGGCGACGTCACCGACGTGTTTTGCAGGTTGATACGCAGCTCTTCGAGTCGCGCGTCGGTCTGCGTCTGCTGGGCTTTCGACAAGTCCAACTGCGCCTGCCCCGCCAAATATCGGGACTCGGCGTCGTCGAGCGCCTGCTTGGCGAGCAATTGACGGGCGTAGAGGTTCTTCGAGCGTTCGAAATTGACCTCGGCCACGCGGAGGTCCGCTTCGCGTTGTCGAATCGTGGCCTTCGAGACTTCCTGCGAAGCCACCGCCTGTCGTACTTGCTCGACGACCTCCCGATCCTCGATCTTGGCCAGGACTTGATTGCGGCGAACGCGGTCGCCCAACTGGACGGTGACCCTCTCGACCCGTCCACTCGTCTTTGGCGCGACGTCTACGGTCTGTTCGCCGATCAGATTGCCGACAACGACAAGATGTGCCGAGAGGTCGCCCTTCTCGATGGTGTCGAGCTCCACCGTCATCGGAACGCGCGGCTGACCTCCTCCGCCAAACCCTCCTGGCCCTCCGAAGCCCGGGCCGCCAAAGCCGCCCGCTCCTCCGCCGCGGTTGCCGCGGCCGGCGCCCTGCCCGCCCGCTGGCCCCGATGAGCCCGCCGCCGCCGCTTGATCGCCAGAGGAGAAGACGCCGAAATATGCTGCGGCGCCACCGGCGACAGCGAGCACGAGCCCAATCATCACGACTTTACGCATACGGGACGATCCGTTCCTTCTGCCTTCTGCCTTTTGCCTTGCGCTAGCTTCCGCCACCGCCGCCTGTTGCGGCCGCTGCAGTGAAGTTGGCGCCGCCACCTCCACCGCCGGCCGGCGCTTGCTGGGCGCGCTCGAAGTTTACAAGCGACTTGCGATAGTCGGCGAGCGCGCGAAGCTCGGTATTCTCTGCGTCTCGCAGATCGCGCTGGGCCTGGACCACAAAGAAATTCGTCGTCATTCCCACATCAAACCTGCTCTGTTCGGCTTCGAGTCGTTTCTGCGCGAGCGCCCGCGCCGCGGTGGCGGCGTCGACTCGCTTGAGATTGCTTTGGACGGTGAGGGCCGCGTTGGCGACCTCGGCCGCAATCTGGACTTCGAGCGCGCGCAATCGGGTCAGCGCCTGCGAGCGCTGAACCCTGGCTCGCGCATACTGCGCATCGGCCGTGTTGCCGCCAAGCGGGTAGCTCATCTGGACCGAGAAATTCCAGGTCGGATAGTCCCGCTGACCGAGGAGGCGCAGCGCGTCGATGTAGCCGCCGGGGATGGTGCCCGTAATCTGGCTGCCCAGGCCGCTTCCGGTTCGTGTGTACTGCGTGCCGCCAAGGCCCTGCGCGCCGTAGCTCGCGTTGACGTCCAGCGCGGGGAGCGACTGGTTCCTGAAGAACCGGATCGACACGTCGTTCGAATCGAGGTTCTTGCGAGCCGTGAGGATGTCGGTGCGTCCACCAAGGGCCGCTCGAATCGCACCCTCGATATCGGCCGGGGCCGGCTGTAGAGAGGGAAGATCGACCGGGCGAATCTCCTGGCGCCACAGCGGATCATCAGTGCCGCTCACGAGGAATCGCTTGAGGGCTAATTCGGCTGTCTGCTGGGTCGCCTCAGCCGCGGCGAGATTCTGGCGACGCGTCGCCGCTTCGGCCTGCGCCTGGACGATGTCGAGCGGGGCGAGCGTGCCGACCTCCACCCGCGCCTGATTGTCCTGGACGAGCTTGTCCGCCAACTCCAGCGCTCGTCGAGCGACGTCGACGGCACTCCGTGCGAAAACCAGATCCCAGTACGCATTCCGGACATTGGCGAGCGTCTGCGTGGTGGTGGCACGGACGCTTTCTTCGGAGATGTCCCGATTGATCAGACTGACGAGCAATTGCTGACGCGTGTTGTCAATTCGGAATCCTCGCAGCAGGGGCTGCACGAACGCGGCGGTGAGAGCGGTCTGGTAACTGGGGTTGAAGGTCGCGAAGCTGTTCGACGTGTTGAGACGGGAATTCGCGAAGTTGACGATGGCGCTTCCCCCGAACCGCGGCATGGTCTTGCTGAAGCCGAAGTTGTAGGTGGTCGTGCCATTGTTGACCTTTTCGCCGCCGTTTAACTGACTGGTGTTCAACTGGAACTGATCGCGTTGACCAAAAGTTGACGTGAACAGCGGCTTGTAGCTGTTGCGAATACCGGCAACCTGAAAGTCCACGGACTCCGGTTCGAGTTTCGCGACGGCGATGTCGAGGTTCTTCTCGAGGGCGATCGACACCGCGGATTCAAGGGTCAGCTCTCTGAGCGGCATGGGGCCGGCGGTCGGTTGATCGGTCGTGGGCGGTTGGGCCGCGGCGAGCGATTCCAGCCCGCGGTGATAGGTCTCCATTGCCTGGCGAATCGCAGCGTCCTGCGTCGGGTTCTCCGGTGTGCGGGCGCCTTGGGCTGACGCGGCGGTAGCCGACAAAAACAGGGCTAGCGCCCCCGTAAGCTGAATGGAGTGCTTCATGGTCGTCTCAGTGCTCGGTTACTGGCAGGCTGGTGGCTCGGGACGTGGGGGTGAGCCTGGCTTCTGTTTTCGATCGCGATCGCGATCCCGGTTGCGATCGTGGTCGTGCAGCGCCTTCAACTTGATGTTCTGTTCATCCGATAAGACGCGGCGGATGCGGAACAGCATCAGCGTGCGTGTCTTGCTCAACTCGGTGCGAGTGGTCTCGACTCGCTCGGCGGCTTGCAACACGCGGGCTTCGTCGGATGTCGTGTCGGAGATGACCTTCGACAGCTTCTCCTCGTACTTGTCGAGCGCGGCCTTCTGCGCTCGCAATGTCGGCTCGGTCGTCTGAAAGATCGCCTCGATGCGGGTGATCTGATCAGCGGTCAGGGCGAGCTCCTTCTGGAACCGCTCGTTCTGCCACCACTTGAAACCCTGGGCCCGGGCGTCGGGGGGCCAGGCGATGAGCACAAAGCCCAACACGAGACAGCTGAACGACTTACATAGAGTCTGCATGTGCTTGATTCGGGTTACGACGCAGTTGCGCAGGCCGTTTACGACTCAGGAGACGCCGATCACGCTATCCGACTGACTCGTGAAGAGTTCGAGACGCCGGACGACCTGCTCCACCAGGTTGTCCGGCGTCGAGGCGCCAGAGGTCAGGCCGACGCTCACCGGACCGGCCGCCGGCAGCCAGCCGCTCGCTTCCACTTCGGCCTTGGTCGCGACGTCGCGATGGCGGACTGAATCGGCCGAGAGGAGTCCCTCCGGCGCGGCGATGTGGAAGGTCGGCACTTGTGCCGCGCAGATCCGGGCAAGATTGCAGGTGTTGCTGCTGTTGTAGCCGCCGATGACCAGCATCAGATTGATCCGCCGCTCGGCCAGCAACTGAACGACGGCGTCCTGCCGATCCTGCGTGGCGCTACAAATGGTATCGAACATGCGAAACCGCGAGGTGAGTTCGGCCTCTCCATACCGATCGCGCATGGCCGCGCGGAACATCTCGCCAATCTCGAGCGACTCCGTGCTCAGCATGGTCGTCTGGTTCGCACATCCGATGCGCTGCAAATCGCGCTCGGGGTCGAAGCCAGGCGAGGTGGCGTTGGTAAAGCGCGCCTGGAGAGCGGCGTTTGCCGGATCGCTGCCGCGGATGTAGTCGCACACCTCGGCGGCTTCGGCCTTGTCGAGCACGACCAGATAGTGCCCTCCGCCGGTCGCGACCGCTTGAGACGCCGTCGCCCGCGTCTCCTCATGCCAGTGCTTGCCGTGGATCACCGATGTGAAACCGTCGGCCGCATACCGCTTGACGTTCTTCCACACGTTCAAAACCGATCCGCACGTCGTGTCGACCAGCGTGCACCCCAACCGATCGAGGCGCTGCATTTCGTCAATGGTGACGCCGAACGCGGGCAGGATCACCACGTCGCCCGGCCCCAAGCGATCCCATCGCTCGTGCGGGTCACTCAGAAAGCGGATCCCCTTGCGGCGTAGCTGTTCGTTCACGTGCGGGTTGTGAATGATTTCCCCGGTGAGAAACACCTGCTGCGAGGGAAAGCGCTGGCGAGCCTGGTAGGCGTAGTCGACGGCGCGGTCGACGCCATAGCAGAACCCGAACTCGCGCGCCAGGTGGACCGTGAGTCGTCCAGACTGATAGCAATAGTCCGATTCCTTGATCTGCCGGACCAAAGCACTGTGATAGCTGGCGGCAAGGATGCCGGCCACCTCCCGCTTGAGGTCGAGTCCTTTGCGAAAAACGAGCGCGGGCACTATCGGGGCTCGTGGAGCGGCGTCAACTCGTCGAGCACCTGCAGTTCGGTCGCGCTGCGGAAGCGCACGGCCAGTTCAATCTCGCCAAGTAGCCCATCGTCTGGCGCGCTGATCAGGACGGGAGCAAAAGCTGGTGATGGGGCTTGAGTAAGGTTCGCCGGCGCCACTGTCGCGACTGCGCGAGACGGCGTCGGCGGAAAGAAATGGACGAGCTGTCCGCTCACCAGGCCCAGGAGCAGGCCTGCGGCGGCTGAAACGCTGACCCATCGACGGCTCACGACGGCTCTGGTGTGCGCGCTGTGTGAAGCGATGGGGAAGCGGATGACGCGGGCGCTCTGCCCGAGATGGGCCAGGCGGTCCAGGATTCGATGACGCTGAACCTCGAGCGCCCGATCGTCAAAGTGCGCGTCGGCTTCGGCGTGAGCGGCCAGGCGGTAGGATTCGAGCGCGCGCTCGAGATCCTGATCGCCGGTGGTGCCTCGACTCATGGTCGATCCTTCAGGACGCTCCGGAGTTTCCGTAGTGCCCGAAACAGATGAACCCGCACGGTCGCGGGACTCATGCCAGTGGCGGCGCTGATCTCCGAGGGCGTCTGTTCGTCAACATGGCACAGCGTGAACACAAGTCGCTGTCTGTCTGGCAATGCCGCCACGGCACGCGTCACTTCGTTCCATCGCTCCTTGGCCAACAGGCGACGCTCGGTCGACGGCTCACGGCCCGCAATCTGCTCCACTGCGCGTCCGCCGTCTTCTTCGGTCGACTGCGCAATCCATCGGTGCTGTCGAGTGCGCGCCTTCACGCGATCCAGCGCCGAGTTCACTAGGATGCGCGAGAACCAGACATCGAAGGGCAGCTCATCGCGGTACTCCTCGATGTGGAGGAACACCTTCACGAACGCATCCTGCACCGCTTCGTCGGCGTCGGCGCCGTCGCGAAGATACTGAAACGCCAGCCGGACAGCCCGGCGCTGAAGCAGCGCGACGAGCGCACCGAAACGCTCCCGCGCCGCGTCGCGTTCACCCCGCTGCACAAGGTCCTTCACTTCGGCAGCGATCTCCGAAGCCGGAGACGGATGCGGCGTTCCGGCGTGTTTGAGCTGTGGGGCTCGCGCGCTGTCGACGAAGGGCTGTGCTGCCATGTGTTACGGGACCGGCGGTCGGACCGTTTACCGAGATTGTAGCAGGGCTCAACCAGCCGGTGGACTGCAATTGACTTAGCCGGTTTGGCCTCTGTACCATCGTTGGCTCTGATACTCGCGCGAAGCTAGCCGGTAGGAAGTGGAGTCATTTCATGAGTACGACACACGTCGGGCGAGGTTTGGAGCCCCACGGAGTGCAGACGGCCAAGGCCGTTCATTCCAACCTCTCAGCGCCGGCTCTGTACGAACACGCAATTCGGCGGCAAGAGGCCGTGATCGCCCAAGACGGTCCGCTGGTTTGCCGAACGGGAGCGCATACCGGTCGTTCACCCAATGACAAATTCGTCGTCAGAGAGGCTTCATCCGAGGGGCAGGTATGGTGGGGCAAGGTCAACCGCCCGATGGATGCCGCGCACTTTGACGTGTTGCGGCGGGACGTGATCGCTTACCTCAAGAGCCAGGAGCTCTTCGTCCAGGACCTCTACGCTGGGGCAGACCCGGCTTACCGCCTCTCGGTCCGATTCATCCACGAGTTCGCCTGGCAGAACCTCTTCGTTCGGAATCTCTTCATCGTCCCGCCCTCTTCTGATCTCCCCGGGTTTCATCCCCAATTCACGGTGATGACCGCGCCGACCTTCAAGGCGGATCCGGCACGTCACGGGACTCGATCCGATGTTGTCATCGCGGTGAACTTGGCCTCTCGTGAAATTCTCATCGCCGGCACGAGCTACGCCGGAGAGAACAAGAAATCCATCTTCACCGTACTCAACTACCTGCTGCCGCTGCGCGGCGTACTCGCGATGCATTGTTCCGCGAATGTCGGCCCGGCTGGCGATACGGCGCTCTTCTTCGGATTGTCGGGCACTGGCAAAACGACGCTTTCGAGCGATCCGGAGCGGAGCCTGCTTGGCGATGATGAGCACGGGTGGAGCGACCACGGCGTGTTCAACTTCGAGGGCGGCTGCTACGCCAAGATGATCCGGCTGTCGGCTGAGGCTGAGCCGCAGATCTATGCCACGACCCGTCGCTTCGGCACGGTGCTCGAAAACGTCGTGATGAACCCGCAGACGCGCATGCTGGACTTTGACGATGCGTCGCTGACAGAGAACTCGCGCGGCGCCTATCCGATCGATTTCATCGACAACGCGGTTCCCACGGGTATGGGTGGGCATCCGCGAACGATCGTGATGTTGACCGCCGATGCGTACGGTGTGCTGCCGCCTATTGCGCGTCTCTCGGCCGAGGGCGGGATGTATCACTACCTCTCGGGATACACGGCGAAGGTTGCGGGGACGGAAAAAGGCGTCACCGAGCCTAGCGCCACCTTCAGCACGTGCTTTGGCGCGCCGTTTCTGCCGCTCAATCCCAACGTGTATGCGAAGCAACTCGGCGAACGGATTGGGCGCTATCACTCCCGCGTGTGGCTGGTGAACACTGGCTGGACGGGCGGCCCGCACGGTGTCGGGAGCCGCATGAAGATCGCCTTCACGCGCGCCATGATTCGCGCGGCGCTCACAGGGACGTTGGACCAGGTCGAGTTCAGCCGCCATCCCATCTTCAACGTCGAAGTGCCGACGAGTTGTCCCGGCGTGCCGGCGTCGGTTCTCGATCCGCGGAGCACGTGGGCCGACGGCGCCGCCTACGATGCGCAGGCGACCAAGCTCGCCAAGATGTTCATCGAGAACTTCAAGACGTTTGCTGCCGACGTCGATCCGGCCGTGATTGCCGCCGGGCCGAGCGTTTAGAAGGCAGACAGCGATTGCCAGCCGCACAATGCCTGTCTACGAGCCCGTCATCGGGCTGGAGGTCCACGCTCAGCTTCTGACCGTCACGAAGGTGTTCTGCGGGTGTCCCACGTCGTTTGGGGCGCCGCCCAACGCTCACGTGTGTCCGGTCTGTCTCGGTCTTCCAGGAGCCTTGCCTGTCCTTAATCGGCAGGCGGTCGATCTGGCCGTGTCAGCGGCAGTCGCCCTCGGTTGTGAGATTCACGAGCGCTCCGTCTTTGCCCGCAAGAACTACTTCTACCCCGACCTCCCCAAGGGCTATCAGATCTCGCAGTATGAGCACCCGCTTGCGACCGGCGGCGGACTGACGATTCGCGTGAACGGCCGCACCCGATTCGTCCGCCTCACGCGGATCCACATGGAAGAAGACGCGGGGAAGTCGTTGCACGAAGGTTTCCCGGACTCGGATCACAAGACCTACCTCGACTTCAACCGGAGCGGTGTCCCGCTCGTCGAGATCGTCACCGAACCCGATTTGCGATCGGCCGAGGAGGCCGCGACGTTTTTCGAGACGCTGCGGCAACTGCTGGTCTGGCTCGGCGTGAATGACGGCAACATGGACGAAGGGAGCCTTCGCTGCGACGCCAACGTCTCGGTCAGGCCCACGGGCGCCTCGATACTTGGCACGAAGGCGGAGATCAAGAACGTCAATTCGTTCCGGTATCTCGAAAAGGCGATTGCGTACGAAATTGGCCGGCACATCGATGTCATCGAGCATGGTGGTCGCGTCATTCAGGAGACCAGGCTCTTCGACGCCGCGCAGGGGCGAACCTATTCGATGCGCAGCAAGGAAGAAGCGCACGACTATCGATATTTTCCAGAACCCGACTTACCACCTCTGGTCGTCGATCGCGAGCGGCAAGAGAGAATCCGCGCGACACTGCCCGAGCTTCCTGACGCGCGGCGCCAGCGCCTGGTCGCTGAGTATGGCGTGCCTGCGTACGACGCGGCGCTTCTGACTCAAACGCGTGAGCTCGCCGACTATTTCGAAGCGACGGCGCAGGCCGCTGGCAATCCGAAGGCGGCGAGCAACTGGATCATGGGCGAGATCCTGCGGATCATGAAGGAGCGCGGCGTGGGCATCGGCGGGATCTCGGTCTCGCCGGAGGCGCTCGCCTCTCTCATCAAGATTGTTGAGCGCGGCACGATCAGTTCGACGGCAGGCAAGGACGTGTTGGCGAAGATGTTGGAATCGGGTCGGCCAGCCGAAACGATCGTCGCGGACGACGGCTTGGCACAAATCTCGGATTCGTCGAGCCTGCAACCGTCGGTGCAGCGCATTGTCGCCGCACACCCCGACATCGTGGCGGAGATTCGCGCCGGTAAGGATCGCAAATTCCAGTTCCTTGTCGGGCAGGTGATGAAGGATACCCATGGCAAAGCCGACCCCAAGGTCGTCACCGACCTGCTTCGGCACGCTCTAAGGCAACCCTAAAGGGTTGCCTCTACACGATCGCCTGGGCAGTAATGGGTTAGGCTCCGCAGAAGCATGTCGCGATCCTCGTGGATCGGCGCGGCGATCCTCTACGTTGCCGCGGCCTGTTTGTTGACGTGGCCGCTCGCCGCAGATCTCACCGGTCGTCTCGGCGCCCTTGAAGGCGAAGGCGATCCGTACCTGAACCTGTGGATCCTCGGCTGGGGTCTCAACACCTGGCTCCACGACCCGTCGAGCGTGTTCAACGGTCGCGTGTTCCACGCGAACATTTTCTATCCGACTCCCGGATCGATGACGTTCTCGGATCATCTGCTTCTGCAGTCCCTGGTCCTAACTCCCATCTATGCGCTGAGCGGGGACGTCGTCCTCTGCTACAACGTGCTGCTGCTGATCTCGCTGGCAGCAAGCGGCCTGGCGATGCACGCGCTCGTTCGCGGGGTGACCGGATCAACCGGCGCGGCTGTGATTGCTGGCCTCGCGTGGGCGTGCTGGCCGTATCGAACTGCGCACCTGCTTCATCTGCAGCTGCAGTCGCTCTACTTCTTCCCGCTGGCCCTCCTCGCACTCCACCGAGTGGCCGCGGCCCGGCGGCTGCGCGACGTGATCGCGCTTGGGGTCCTGGCTGCGCTGCAAGCCGTGTCATCAGTGTATTACGGAGTCATGACGGCGATCGCCTTGACGGTTGCAGCGATCGCCCTTGGATGGTCGAGCGGGCTGTGGCGCAACGGGCGCTACTGGACTCGACTCGGTATGGCCGGCGTAGTCGCTGCTGTTCTGGTTGCGCCTGCCGCCTGGCCATACTGGCGGACACAGCAACGCGAGGGCTTTGGCCGCAACTTGTACGAGGCGTCCGTCCATTCGGCCGCACTGCAAAGTTACACGCAAGTGCCGCCGGACAATCTGGTCTACGGCCGGACGGGATTGCTGCCGCTGCGAGCTCCAGGCCCGGGTGAACGCGACCGCCGCCACGTCGAGCACCAAATGTTTCCCGGCATCGTCTTGATGTGCCTGGCTGCGCTTGGTTTGCGGCGCGGATGGCAGACAGACGCTCGACCTGTCGTTCTCTCGGCACTTGCGCTCGTGGTCACCGGCGGTGTCTTGTCGCTGGGACCCGAGGGCGCTCGATGGCTCTACGCTGAAGTGTCAGACTGGGTTTTTGGCTTCCAGGCGATCCGCGCGCCGGCGCGGTTCGCGGTCGTGGCGATCGCTGGATTGTGCGTTCTTGCGGGCACCGCAATTGCGCGTGCACGACTGCGAAGGTCGACCGTCGTTCTCATCGCCGTCGCTCTCCTGGTCGAGTACGCCAACGCGCCGCTGAGCTTTGTGGCAGCGCCGCCGCGGACAACTGCGGTCGGGCGTTGGCTGCAATCGCGCACCGACCCCGGGGCCGTGCTCTACCTGCCCCTGTCGCTCGATCGCGAGAACTCGACGTTCATGGTCGAATCGCTCGAGCATCGACGACCCATCGTCAACGGGTATAGCGGCCAACGCCCGGCGCTCTTTGCATCGCTGGTCGATGGCTTCAGAGATCCGACCTCGCCGGAAGCGCGAGCGATCCTCGAGGACATCACGATCCGGTACGTGGTGAGCCCGTCGGTGCTCGCGGGCGCCGGCCAGCCAGAATCTCCGTTCGTCGAGCGAGCGCGGTTCGAGGCTGCCGTCATTTACGAGCTGGTCTGGACGGAAGCCAGCCTCGCGGCCCTTGTACCCGCAGACCGACCTGAGCCTCCCGCACCGGGGCCGCCGCCGTTTACCGTCGGCGAGCGCGCGACCTACGGAGTGGACTGGCTGGGCGGCCCGTTGGATCTGTCCGCCGGCACCATCACCCTGCTGGTGGATTCACCGACGGCTGAGGAAAGCGTTGCGCTGGCGGGCGCGAAGTGGTCCTTCGTCGCCACCGCCGATACAGCCGCCTGGGTGTCGCGCTTTTTCGAGGCGCACGACCGATTTCGAACGACAACCGACGACGGGCTCAAACCCCTTCTGCATGTTCGACGGATCCGTGAGGGCCGTCGTCACTTGGATCGTGTGTTTCTCTACGACCGGACGAGCCGGCGTGTAAGGGTTGGTGAAAATCTGGCGTCGGCTCAGGACGATTCGGCGACAGCGTTGCCGCTCGCAGCCGGCGCTCGGGACGCGCTCGCAGCATTGTGGTACGTTCGCGCCCTCCCGCTGTCGCCCGGCTTTCACGCCGAGCTTCCTATCAACGACGCTGGTCAACGTCTCGCAGTGGAATTCACTGTGCGAGCCAGGGAGTCGGTCGCCACACCCGCCGGATCTTTTGCGGCGTTGAAGGTCGAGCCACGGTTCTCAGCGGGCGCCAGACGTCAAGTAGAGACCACGATCTGGATCACCGATGATGCACGCCGACTGCCGGTCCTCGTCGAGATCGCCGCAGGCTTCGCCCGCCTGCGCGTGAAGCTAGTAGACTACCGGCCGTGATCGAAACGTACTCCCTGAGCAAGACCTACGCTCGCGGAATCTATGCCCTCCGCGATCTGACGATGAGCGTGGGGAAGGGCGAGTTCGTGTTTCTGACGGGGCCCAGCGGCGCGGGAAAAAGCACCTTGCTGCGGTTGCTGCTGTTGCAAGAGCGTCCGACGCAAGGTGATGCGATTGTCGCCGGCCGCAACCTCGCGCGGCTGAGACGAAAAGAGATCCAGGCCTATCGCCGGACTGTGGGGTTCGTGTTTCAGGACTTCAAGCTGATTCAGTCGAAGACTATCTTCGAGAACGTGTCGTTCGCGCTCGCCGTGCTCGGACTGCCGATCGACCACCAGCGTCGCCGCACGTATCAAGTGCTCAAGTGGGTCGGTCTCCAACACCGTTTGAACGCATTCCCCGAAGAGCTCTCAGGCGGCGAGCAACAGCGGGTCGCAATCGCTCGCGCGCTCGTGAATCAGCCGCAGCTCATCCTGGCCGACGAACCGACGGGCAATCTCGATCCGGATTTGTCACTCGAGATCATGAACCTCTTTCGGGACATCAACGCCGGCGGAACAACGGTCCTTGTTGCCACGCACGATCGCGAACTCATCAAGATGGTAGGACGCCGCACCGTTCACCTCGAGCACGGCCGGTTGGTCACCGAGGCGCCTCGATGAACGGGGTGAGCTACGCCTTCAAGCAGGCGTGGATGAGCGTGCGGCGATCGGGCCGCTCGGCGGTGATGTCGATGGGCACGATTACCATTGCGTTCCTGACGCTTGGGGGATTTCTGTGGGTCTCGGTCAACCTTCAACGAGTTGTCGACCAGTGGAAGGAGGCAGCGGAGCTTTCCATCTACCTGCAAGACTCCATCGCGGACGACACGCAGCGGACGCTCGGAGAGTTCCTCAGCTCGCACTCGGCAGTCGCAGGCGTCGAGTATCTCTCCAAGCCGCGGGCTCTCGAGCGCTTCCGCGCAGACTTTCCTGAGTTGACTGACGTTACGGCGTCGCTGTCGGAGAACCCGTTTCCCGCCACGTTCGAGGTGAGGTTGCGGCCGGGGTCGGAGGCGGCCGAGGCGGCCGACGCGCTGGCTGAAGAATTGAAGGGTCGACCTGGCGTCGCCGACGTTCGCTACGATCGCCGGTGGCTCGCGCGCGTGATCTCGATCGTGACGATGGCCCGAGTCGCGGGTTTTGTGGTTGCCGGGGTCCTGATGGTCGGCGCCGCGTTCACCGTGGCGGCTGTCGTCCGCCTCTCTCTTTATGCCCGGCGAGACGAAGTCGAAATCATGCAGCTGGTGGGCGCGCCCTTGAGCTTCATTTGGGGACCCTTCGTCGCCGAAGGGGTGCTGCTTGGCGGGTTCGGAGCCGCCCTGGCGTTTGCGGCACTGTGGACCGGCCATGCCCTCCTCCTGAGCTGGCTGGGCGCCGACATGGCGGGCGCGCTGGGTGTGAGCGCCGCCCGGTTCCTCGGTGTGCGAGAGATCGCGATGCTCATTCTTGGAGGCGTGGCGGTGGGCGCCGCGTCGGGAGCGGTCGCTTCTCGAGCTGCGCGATAAGCCTGGGGAGGACTAGCGAAGCTTCGCCTCAAACCGCCCAGAAGAACGCGTCGGCTCCGCTTCGCTGATATGGCAGTGTAGCTTTGCCCCGCTCCGCGGGGCGAGACATCTTCTAAGGCCCGCCGAAAAACTTGCTTCAAACGTCACGATAGTGGCCTTAGAAGATGTCTAGCGCGCTCGACCGTTGACACATCCGTCACAAGCCTCATACACTCGATGTGTTCGGATCATGCCGACGGCTCGAAACCGGCTTCAGCGCCGCCAGCCCGTCTCGCCGCTCATCGAGTTCTACCGCGAAGAGTTCGTCAAACATCACCAGTGTCTCCAGGAACAGCGTGAGTTCTACAGCGAGCAGGCCATCGCCAGCGTCGAGGCCGTCCTGCTGAGGGTCATCGCCGAAGCCGATCAACTCTCGTCCGATGCCAACGCCGAAGCCGTCGTGGCCAAGCTGCTCCGCGAGTTCGATGTCGTGACCGGGCTCTCAAACTGGTCCGACCCGCACAAGGTCCACTGAGCCGTCCTCCTCACAATCGCAAAGACGATCTGATCCACATCGTGCGCGCCAGCGTCGAGGCGGTGAGCGCTGCTCGCCTGCTCGAACGAGCGATGGGTGAACCAGAGTTGCATCGGCTCCTCACTCGCCGGCCGCTTCATGTTCTGGCAGTAGGGAAGGCGGCCGCGGCCATGTCCTCCGCCTTTGTCGCAATGGCTGGCTTGGACATTCGTGGAGCGGTGGCGATTGGAACCCACGCTGGTGCGGGATTGCCGCCAGGCGTCGAGTGGATTCCCGCGAGCCATCCATTCCCCGATGAGCGCAGCGAGCGCGCGGCGCGGCGCGCGATCGACCTCGCTCAGCGCATCGCCTCAGACGAGGCATTGGTCGTGCTGCTTTCCGGAGGAGCCTCAGCGTTGATGTGCGCGCCTCTCGACGGCATTACCCTTGCCGAGAAGGTCGCCACCACCAAGATGATGATGGACCGAGGTGCGGACATCGTGGCGCTCAACACGGTTCGACGCCATCTGTCTCGAGTGAAAGGCGGACGGTTGGCCGAAGCCTGTCAGGGCCTCACTGTCACCCTCGCGATCTCCGATGTGGTCGGTGACGACCTCAACGCCATCGGCTCTGGACCGGGCGTTTCCGATCCGACGACTTGGAGCGATGCCGCGTCGGCCCTGGCAAAGTGGGGCGGGCTCGGTTCCTATCCTTCAGTTGTGGTGACGGCCGTAGAACGCGGCGTCGCCGGACAGATTCCCGACACACCCAAGCCTGATCAGTCAGTGGCGTCGCGAATCGAGGCCCGGGTGATCGGAAGTCGGAGCGATGCGGTCGCCGGCGCGGCTCAGGAGGCGGAACGGAGGGGCTACCGGTCCTTCGCACTGAGCGAGCCAGTCGTCGGCGAAGCCAGGGTTGTCGCCCGCACCTGGCTCGATCGGGCCCAAGAGCTTGCCGAGTCTGCCACCGGGCCGGCATGTGTGGTTTCTGCCGGCGAGACGACGGTGCGCGTCACCGGGACGGGAAGGGGCGGCCGGAATCTGGAGTTTGCGTTGGCCCTGGTGGAACCTCTGGCGGCGGCCCCCAGGCCGATGGCCGTCGCCAGCGCTGGCACCGACGGTATCGACGGATCGTCCGGCGTGGCTGGCGGCATGGCAGACGCCACGACCCTGAGCCGCGCCCGACAGCTTGGCCTGAAGACTCCAACCCACTATTTGAACGCCAACGATTCCCTGAGCTTCTTTACGCCGCTCAACGATGTCATTCGCCTCGGCCGCACGGATACCAATGTCGGCGACGTGCAGGTGCTGCTGCTCGGCAGACCAAAGTGAGAAAGAATCAAAAACCTCGGCTTCGCGGCAATCGGTCTGGGCTGCTCGAGCGGTTGAATCAGATCGCTGGCCGCCTCGAGACGACGGCCTCCGGCGTCGGCTTTGTGGCCCCGGAGCAGCCCATCGAGGGTGTGGCGCGTGACATCGTGATTCCGCCAGATGAGCTCAATGGCGCGCTCAACGGCGACCGGGTGGTCGTTCTCCTCGAACGTCGTCGTCCGGACGGTCGGGCAGAAGGACGCGTCGTGGCGATTCTCGAGCGCGGTGCGTCCACCATCGTTGGTCGATTCGATGTTGAAGGACCAGGTGTGGCGCGCGTCGTCCCGTTCGACAAGCGACTGGTTGCCGACGTGCGAATCCCGCGTGGAGAAACGCGACAGGCGGAACAGGACAACATGGTCGTTGTCGAGATCACGCAATGGCCGACGCCGACGCGCGGTCCCATCGGCCGAGTGGTGAAGGTCCTCGGAGACGCCGACGATCCTGGCGTCGATACCGAAGTCATCATCCACAAGTACCAGATCCCCGACGCCCACAGCGCCCAGTCGATTGCCGAGGCCGGTCGTCTGGGCGACCACGTCCGAGAGCGCGATCTGCTTGGCCGAACGGACTTTCGCGATCGAACGGTCGTCACCATCGACGGAGAGCACGCGCGTGACTTCGACGATGCGATCTCGCTCTCAAAGCTGCCAAACGGACACTTCTGGCTCGGTGTCCACATCGCCGATGTGGCGCACTACGTCGCGGAGGGCAGTGCCCTCGACCTCGAAGCCTATGATCGGGCGACCTCCGTCTACTTTCCGGAGCGCGCCGTTCACATGTTCCCTGCCGAGTTGGCGACCGGTCTCTGCAGCCTCAATCCACGCGTGGACCGGCTCGTGCAGTCGTGCTTGATGGAGATCTCGCCACCGGGCGAGATCGTCCGCTACGAGATGCACGACGGCGTCATCCGCAGCGACTCGCGAATGACCTACAGCGCCGTCAACGCCATCCTGACCGATCGCGATCCCGCGGCGATGGAGGCCCATCGGCCGCTGGTGCGCTTTCTCGAGCTCACGCGTGAGCTCTTCGAGGTTCTGAACGCCAGACGGAGGCGTCGTGGATCGATCGATTTCGATCTCCCCGAAGCCGAGGTCGTCCTGGACGAAGAAGGGTTCATCTCAGACATCGTGGCCTCGGAGCGCAACGTCGCGCATCGCCTGATCGAGGAGTTCATGCTCCTGGCGAACGAGACCGTGGCCCGTCATCTCGAATCGCATGAGATGCCGGCCCTGTATCGGATCCACGAGCCGCCAGACCCGCTGAAGGTCCAGCAGTTCGAGGAGTTCGTCAGCTCGCTGGGGTTCACGCTGGCGGCGGGCGACAGTGCGCCAAAGCCGATGCATTTTCAGCGTCTGGTCGAAAAGATTCGCGATCTGCCTGCCGAGCGGCCGATCGCCTTTCTGATGCTGAGGACAATGCAGAAGGCACGGTACGACGCCACGAACGTCGGGCACTTCGGCCTCGCGGCTCACACCTACACGCACTTCACCTCGCCTATACGTCGATATCCCGATCTGGTCGTCCACCGACTCCTGCGCGAGCTTCGCCACACCACTGTGAGCGCCGAGCGGCGAGCCGAGCTCGACGATGAACTCCCCGAAGCTGGCCGCCACACCTCGGAGATGGAACGCCGCGCCGTCGATGCTGAACGCGAGCTCCTGCAGTGGAAGAAGGTTCGCTTCATGGCCAAGAAGGTGGGCGACATCTTCGAGGGCTGGGTCACGGGTGTCGCGCCATTCGGGCTCTTCGTGGAGCTCGTCGATCACTTCGTGGAGGGATTGGTGCCAGTTGCGACGATGGCCGACGATTACTATCGATTCGTCGAACAGTCGCACATGTTGTTTGGCGAAAGCACGAAGAAGACGTATCGGCTCGGCGATCGCGTGGACGTTCAAGTCGTGCGCGTCGACATGGAGAAACGGCAGATCGAGCTGGCGCTCGAAGGCATTCTCGACTCGGTTCGCCACGACGATCGCCGGTATCGAGCGACAGCGCGCGCGTCAAAGCCGAAGCATGCACAGCGCAAGGGCACCCCCGAGCAGCGGCGTCCCCGAAAGCAGCGCCAGGGGAAGAACGCCCGTCAGCGCTTGAAGGGCAAGAAATAGCCGGCTGCCACCACTGTCGAACGATAACTGACCATCGATCGCCGAGCACCGAAATCCGAATGCCCAACATCGTCGTCGGCACCGCGGGCCACATCGATCACGGCAAGAGCACGCTCGTCTTTGCACTCACGGGTACCGATCCCGATCGACTCAAGGAAGAGAAAGAACGCGGCATCACAATCGAGCTTGGATTCGCTCACGCCACGATCGGCGATACGCGGGTGGCGTTCGTCGATGTTCCGGGGCACGAGCGTTTTGTGCGCACGATGCTCGCGGGCGTTGGTGGCATCGATTGCGTGTTGCTGATCGTCGCCTGCGACGAGTCGGTCATGCCGCAAACGCGCGAGCACTTCGACATCTGCCGTCTCCTGCATGTGCCCGAAGGCATCGTCGTGCTCACAAAGTCGGACACGGTCGAGCCTGAGATGCGTGCGCTGGTTCGCGACGACGTTTGGGATCTGGTGCGGGGTTCGTTTCTCGAGACGGCCCAAGTGGTCGAAGTATCGGCGCGGACGGGCGCGGGTTTGGACGAGCTACGCCACGCCATCGTGGCGTGCAGCGCGCGCATCGCGGCGCGGCCCGCGAATGGTGCCGCTCGATTGCCGATCGATCGAGCTTTTTCCATGCGAGGCTTCGGAACGGTCGTGACCGGCACGTTGGTATCCGGCCGCATTGAACCTGATGACGAGCTGGCGCTCCTCCCGGGCTCGCGCGTCACCAAGGTGCGTGGCGTCCAGGTCCACGGTGCGTCGACACGCGAAGCGATTGCCGGTCAGCGCACCGCCCTCAATCTCGGCGGACTCGAAGTCGGGGACGTCGACCGGGGGCAGACGTTGGCGACACCGGGAACTCTCAGCGTGACGCGTCGAGTAGACGCGGCCTTCGACCTGCTTGCCACGGCCAAACCGCTGAAGCACGGTGGCCGAGTGCGCGTGCACTACGGCACAAGCGAGATTCTCGGCCGCGTGTCGATCGCCGGTGCTGCGACGGCGGAAATCGCTCCGGGGAAATCGGCGCTCATTCGACTACGTCTTGAGTCTCCTGCCGCGCTGACGCGGGCCGATCGATTCATCGTCCGCGCGTACTCACCACCGGTCACGATTGGCGGAGGTCATGTCCTCGATCCCGCACCGAGCCGGCCCGGCGTTCGGTCGGAAAGCGGGTTGGTGAGTTTGCAGAAGCTGTCTGGGACGACAGGTTCGGCCGAGCTGGAAGCACTCGAGGCGATGGCCGTTGCGATCGGCGTGGCGGGGATGTCGGTCGGCGAGCTTGTCAGCCGCGGCGGCGTATCGCCGTCGTCCATCGCGTCAACGGTTGACGCGCTTGTAAAGCGTGGAGGCCTCGAGCGCGTCGGTGAGCAGCTGATTTCGGCCGCAACCCTTCGCCGCTATTCAGACGCGCTTGTTCAACTGGTGACCGCCTTTCACCGCGCCCATCCGCTGAGCGACGGTGTTCCTCGCGAAGAGGCTCGAGAACGCGTGTTCGGGAAGGCCGATCCTGCAGCGTTCGAATGGACGGTGAAGCGACTCGTGGCCCAGCAGGTGCTGGTGGGCGCCGAACGCCTCGCCTTGGCCAGCCATCGCGTGTCGGTGTCCGGCGAGGAGGCGCGTGTAAAGTCGTCGATTGCGGAGGTCTATCGAGCTGCCGGGTTGACTCCACCAGACGCCGCGACGCTTGCCTCATTGTGCAAGGCGACGCCCCGAATAATCGAGAGCATGACGGCGCTTCTGACACGCGAACGCGTCCTTGCGCGTGTCGATACACTGCTCTTCCACTCAGAAGCCTTGCAAACGCTGAGGAAGGATGTAACGGCGATGAAGAACGCCGTGGCGGGTGGGCGAGCTACAGTCGATGTCGCCCAGTTCAAGGACCGTTTTGAAGTAAGCCGGAAGTTCGCGATCCCGCTGCTGGAGTATCTGGACCGGGAGCGCGTCACGCGGCGCGAAGGTGACGTCCGGGTGATTCTGTAGCGCTACTTCTGTTCGTCGCTGTCCTTCATGGCGCTTCTGAAGTTCTTGATGCCCGACCCGATGCCCTTCCCGAGTTCGGGCAGGCGGTTGGCGCCAAAGATCAGCACGACGATTGCCAGAATGATCAACATTTCTGGCAGACCAAGCGGCCCGAACAGGGCGACCACATCCATTGATGACTCCCCAGGGCCGCATGAACCCCGCGACCCCTGCGTGCGATTGTAGCACCTGGGGCGGGAGTCCCAGGTGCTGCAGGTTCCCCTGGTTCCGCCCACCCATACAACCCGCAGAGCCTGAGAACCTGAGCCCTTTTTGTCCCAGATTGGCGTCAAAACAATACGGCAGCGGCTTTGCACTTGTCAGGTATGGAATGGCTCGGTCAGAATGACTCTGGGTTCGTGCTTCTCAACGATGGCTCAAGCGTCTGGTAACCCACCACTGCCGGTTTCGCGGACGACGCCGCTGCACCCGCTGCACCTGTCCGACCGCCCGGTCGATTTTCATTTTTCGTTCGAGGAACGGCAATCGCGGGTCGGGGCGTCGGCCTCTATCGGCGCCCACTTGGCGTTCGTCTTGATGGCCCTCCTGGCGATTCGCTTGGCGCCGACGCCTGACTACAGCGCGTTCGTGCCGGAGGATCCGATCAAGGACATTGTGTGGATCGCCGCGCCTGGTCCTGGCGGTGGTGGTGGAGGTGGTGGCAACAAGTCGCCCGAGCCGCCACGTAAGGCCGAGCTTCCAGGCAAGCAAAAAATCACTGTGCCGGTGATGAAAGAACCCGACCCGACTCCGGAGAAGCCGAAAGAACCACCGCCCGAAGAACAGCTGACGATTCCGGCGAAGCCGATGGCGGCTGCAGAAGTAGTGCTGCCTGGCGCGATTCAAAGCCCGGCGGTGACCGACTCGGCGGGCGCCGGGGATCGCGGCGGTGCAGGGACCGGCACCGGAACCGGCATTGGATCGGGACAGGGATCGGGTCTGGGTCCCGGCTTTGGGGGAGGCACTGGCGGCGGCGCGTACAGGGCGGGCTCTGGAATCACCAGTCCGGTGCCGCTGCTCAGCGTGAAGCCGCAGTACACCGCCGACGCGATGCGGGCCAAGGTGCAAGGGGCGGTGTATCTCGAGGCTATCGTCATGGCCGACGGAACCATCGGCGAGGTCAGGGTCACGCGCTCGCTCGATCCGATCTTTGGACTCGATCAGGAAGCGCTGAAAGCCGCACGTCAATGGCGGTTTAGACCAGGGATGCGTCTCGGCGAGCCCGTGCCGGTGATCGTCACCCTTATCCTCGAATTCACCCTTCGCTAGCGGTACCATGGTGCGCATGACGCGCACCGTTGCCTGGTCCTTCCTCTTCGCGCTCGTCGCGAGCGGTCCCGCCGCCGCGCAAAGCGCGTTTCCAGCCCCAGTCGAGGGCGACTTTGTCGTCCGCGACTTCTCATTTGTGAGCGGCGATCGGCTCGCCGAGGTCAAGGTGCACTATCGAACGGTCGGAACCCCGCGCAAGGATCCAGACGGGGTGGTGCGAAACGGTGTCTTGATTCTTCACGGCACCGGAGGCAGCGGACGCGGGTTTCTCGGCGATTCGTACGGCGGCCGCTTGTTCGGGAAAGGACAACCGCTCGACGCGGAGAAATTTTTCATCATTCTTCCCGACAACGTCGGTCACGGTCAGTCGAGTAAGCCCAGCGATGGCCTGCGGATGAAGTTCCCTCGCTATGGCTACACCGACATGGTCAAGCTCCAGCATGCGCTCGTGACGCAGGGCCTGGGACTGACCAACGTGAAGCTCGTGATGGGCACGTCGATGGGTGCGATGCATACGTGGGTGTGGGGTTACCTGTTCCCGGGCTTCGCGTCGGGGTTGGTGCCTCTGGCGAGCAACCCTGTTGAGGTGGCAGGAAGGAATCGTGTCTGGCGCAAGCTTCTGATCGACGCCATCGTCACGGATCCGACGTGGAAGAACGGCGACTACACGGAGCCGCCGCGCGGGCTTTCGAATGCCATCGGGTTTCTGCTGATGGCGACGAGCACGCCGCTGCAGTGGCAGAAGCAGTTCCCGACGCGCGAGGCGGCCGACAAGTGGCTCCCCGACCAGATTGCGTCGCGGAGCAAGAGCACTGACGCCAACGACATGCTGTATTACTACCGTGCCATCGAGGACTACGATCCGTCGCCGCACCTGGAACGCATCACGGCGCCGCTGCTGGCGATCAATTCGGCGGACGACTTCGTGAACCCGCCGGAGCTGCCGATGATGCAGACGCTCATCAAGAAGGTGCCGCGCGGCCGCTTCATCCTCTTGCCGATCACCGATCAGACCCGCGGGCACGGCACGCACTCGCTGCCGTCGATCTGGGGAGGCGAGCTCGCGAAGTTCATGGCGGAACTCAGATAGGCCGCAGATGAGGCAGAACATCCAGGGGCGCAGATGACGCAGATGGGTTCATCCCGCACGTGATCTCGGCGTCACATTCCAGCCAGGCCCTGCGCGCAGAGATCGAGCGGCGGCGCACGTTTGCCATCATCTCGCACCCGGACGCGGGCAAGACCACGCTCACCGAAAAGCTGCTGCTGTACGCCGGCGCGATCGAACTGGCCGGCGCGGTTCGCGGCCGGAAGACCGAACGACATGTGGTGTCGGACTGGCTGGACATCGAACGGGAGCGCGGGATCTCGGTGACGTCGGCAGCGGTGGAGTTCGAGCTCGGCTCGTACCGTTTGACGTTGCTCGACACACCGGGCCACCGGGACTTCAGCGAGGACACCTACCGCACCTTGTTCGCCGTCGACGGCGTCGTCATGGTCATCGACGGCGCCAAGGGCATCGAGTCGCAGACCCGCAAGCTCTACGAAGTGTGCCGGCTGCGCCGGCTGCCGGTGCTGACCTTCGTGAACAAGATGGATCAGCCCTCCCGCGACCCGTTCGATCTCCTCGATGAGATCGAACGTGTGCTCGGCCTGCATGCCGTGCCCATGAATTGGCCAATCGGCAGTGGCGATCGGTTCCGCGGCGTGTTCGATCTGCAAAGCCGCGAAGTGCATCTGTATGCGAGCAAGGGTCGGGCCCATCCGGCGCCGGTCGAAGTCGGATCGCCGCAGGATCCACGGCTGGCTGAGCTGGTCGGACAGGAAGCCTGGAGGCATCTCATCGACGAGACCTCGCTCGTGATGGGCGCGGGCACCGCCTTCGACCGCGAGGCGTATCTCGCGGGACGCCACACGCCGGTGTTCTTCGGCAGCGCGCTGTCGAGCTTTGGGGTCGAGCCGTTTCTCAAAGCGCTGACCGAACTGGCCCCGGCGCCTTCCCCTCGCGAGAGCGACCATGGCCCCGTCCCTCCGGGAAGGCCGAGCTTCAGCGGCTTTGTCTTCAAGATTCAGGCAAACATGAACCGCCGGCATCGGGATCGAGTGGCATTCGTGCGCGTCTGTTCAGGGGTCCTCGAGAAGGACATGGTGCTGACCAACGCTCGCCTCGAATCGGAGATTCGCGCGGCGCGTCCCTATCGGTTCTTTGGCGGCAAGCGAGAAACGATCGAACGCGCCTATCCGGGCGATGTGGTGGGGCTGGTCAATCCGGGGCAGTTCGGGATCGGCGACACGCTCTATGCGGGCGAGGCAGTCAACTACCCGCCGATCCCGCGATTCCCCGCTGAACACTTTGGCATCGCCCGGCTTCGGGACGTGCGCTACAAGCAGTTCGATGAGGGCATTCGGCAGCTCGAAGAAGAGGGCCTGATGCAGGTGCTCTTTCCGACCTCAGGGCGTCGCGAGCCGATTCTGGGGACCGTTGGGCCGCTTCAGCTCGAAGTCGCGGCGGCGCGACTACAGGACGAGTACAACGTTACCTGCGACGTCGATTCCCTCCCGTACACTCACGCTCGATGGGTTGAAGGTGACTCCGACAAGCTGGCTGCCCTCACCGGGTCAGTAGGATCGTTGCGAGCTGCCGACCGAGAGGGCAGACCCGTCATGCTCTTCGAGTCGGAATGGGCGCTCGACTACTGCGCCAAGAACAATCCGCACGTGAAGTTTCTGGCCGTGCGTTAAAGCCAGAAGCCAGAAGCCAGAATCAAGAAACTATCTCGCTGCAAAGAGAAGAGGCCTGGCGGTGGTCCACCAGGCCTCTCTTTCTTTCTTCGTACTTCTTTCTTCTGTCTTCGTCAGCGTCAGTACATCCCGCCCATCCCACCGCCGGGCATCGCCGGAGCGTCCTTCTTCTCTTCAGGAATCTCCGACACGAGCGCTTCGGTGGTGAGCAGGAGCGAGGCGATGGACGCGGCGTTCTGCAGCGCATTGCGAACGACCTTGGCTGGGTCGATCACGCCCGCCTTCACGAGATCCTCATAGACGTCGGTAGCGGCATTGAAGCCCTCGTCGCCCTTGCCGTCCTTCACTTGCGCGACCACGATCGAACCCTCCTGGCCGGCGTTGGCGGCGATCCATCGGCAGGGCTCTTCAATCGCGCGCTTGACAATCGCGATGCCCACTTTCTGATCGCCTTCCAGCTTCAGGTTGTCGAGCGCCTTGCTGGCGCGGATGAGTGCGACGCCGCCGCCGGCGACGATGCCCTCTTCTACCGCCGCCTTGGTCGCGTGCATCGCGTCCTCGACGCGCGCTTTCTTTTCCTTCAGCTCGGTTTCCGTGGCCGCCCCGACTTTGATGATCGCCACGCCGCCGACGAGCTTGGCGAGGCGCTCCTGGAGCTTCTCCCGATCGTAGTCCGACGATGTGTCGTCAATCTGCGTGCGGAGCTGCTTGACACGTCCAGCGATCGACGCGGCGCTGCCGGCGCCTTCGATGATGGTCGTGTTGTCCTTGTCGATGGTGACTTTCTTCGCCTGCCCGAGGTCGTCGAGCGTCATGTTCTCGAGCTTCAGCCCGAGGTCCTCGGTGAGCGCCTTGCCGCCGGTCAGCACGGCGACGTCCTCGAGCATGGCCTTGCGGCGATCGCCGAAACCGGGCGCCTTCACCGCCGCGACCTTCAAGCC
>JBOGIV010000163.1:0-13095 GCA_050747925.1 Vicinamibacterales bacterium | reverse complement strand
TGGTTGATCCGTCCTCGTGGTTGATTCGTCTCGTGGTTGATCCGTCCTCGTGGTTGATCCGTCCTCGTGGTTGATCCGTCCTCGTGGTTGATCCGTCTCGTGGTTGATCCGTCCTCGTGGTTGATTCGTCTCGTGGTTGATCCGTCCTCGTGGTTGATCTCGGTTCGAGGTTCCTATTGACATCCCAAAGGTCGCTCTGATACTCCTTTGGCGTGGCCAAAGGAAGTAAGGGGAGCCTCCCGCGTCGCGTCGACGTCTTGCAAGGTACGCTCGACCTCATGATCCTGCAGAGCCTCGACAGCCTCGGACCGTTGCACGGGTACGGCATCGCCCGGCGCATCGAACAGATCAGCGACGCGATGCTGAAGTTGAACGAAGGGACGGTCTATGCCGCCCTGATGCGATTGCAGCATCAGGGCTGGATCTCCGCCAGCTGGGGCGCCTCGGAGAACAATCGGAAGGCCCGGTTTTACACCATCACGCGTAAGGGTCGTCGCCAGCTGACCGCCGAAACCGCAAACTGGCAACGCATCGCAAACATCATGGGACGTCTGCTCCGAACCGCGGACTAGCTGCCATGTGGGCCGCCCTTGTCACCCTCGTTGCCAAGCTCCGCTTCGTCGTCGCGCGCGGCCGTCTGCAGGACGAGGCCGCGCAGGAATTGGCGACGCATCTCGAATGCCTCACCTCGCGCTACATCCACTCTGGCATGACGCCGGCGGAGGCGCGACTCGCAGCAACACGACAACTCGGCAATGTGACGCTCGTCCGAGAGGACATCTACCGTATGAATAGCATCCGGTGGCTCGACACCCTGACGCAGGACAGCAGGTACGCGTTCCGCGTCTTTGCCAGGAATCGGGCATTTGCTGGTGTCGTCGTCGTGACGTTGGCTCTTGGAATTGGCGCCAACATCGCGATCTTCAGCGTCGTCTATTCGTTGCTGCTCAAACCGTTGCCGTATGCGGCGCCCGATGAGCTTTACAGCGTCGAGGTCGTCATCCCCGAACGGCGCGACCAAATCCCGAGCCTGCCGGTGACTGTCCAGACCTACCGCGACTGGCGCGCAGCCCCGACTGCCTTTTCAGTCATGGGCGCGCTGAGACCTTGGGAGGCCAACCTCTCCGGGGATGGTGAGCCAGAGCGTCTGGGCGGCGCCCGCGTGTCCGCGAACTTCTTCGATGTTCTTGGCGTCGCGATGGCGCGCGGCCGTGCGTTTGCCGCCGAAGAAGAACAGCCTGGCAAGGAACTCGTGGTCGTGATCAGCGATAGGTTGTGGCGCGCGCGCTATGCCGCCGACCCGAGCACGATCGGCAGGACCATGCTGATCAACGGTGAGAGCCACACGGTGGTTGGCATTGCCCCGGCATCGCTCCTGGTGCCCACCGGAGCGCGATTGCACGCGCTGATTCCATTCGCCTCCCGAATCGATATCTGGAAGCCGATTGCGCCGACAATAACCCAGCTCAACAACGAAAGTTGGGACCACGGAGTGCTCGTCCGTCTTCCGGATGCCGCCAACCTCGAACAAGGACGGCAGCAGCTCGCGGACATTCTCAATGAGCGGGCTCGCCGGCAGATGCCCGGAGTCAAGACCACTGCCGCTATCCAGTTCGTGCCCTTCCGAGAGATCTATTCCGGTCAAATCCGGCTTCGATTGCTGCTGATTCTCGCCGCTTCCTCGCTTCTCCTTTTGACGGCCTGCGCCAGCATTGCGAATGTCTTCATGGCCCGAGTGGCCAGTCGGGCCCACGAGTTCGCCACCCGAGTCGCCATCGGCGCAGGACGAGGCAGGATTCTCAGCCAGACTCTTACTGAAGCGCTCCTGCTGTCGATCATCGGCGGTGCGATCGCAGCGCTCATCGCGAGGTACGGCGCCGATCTGCTCGCAGCGTTTGGTCCTGATGATCTCCGGCAGATATCACTGACCCAACTGAATCTCCCCCTGGTCGTGTTCGGCATGGTCGTAACACTGCTGACCGGAGTCGTGTGCGGGATTGTCCCCGCCTGGCAAGCCTATCGCGGAGATACGGGCACCGAGCTGCGGGAAGCCGCCAGGAGCGCCATGGGAGGACGCCGCGCTGCGCGCTCCCGCCGGGTTTTGATTGGAGTGGAGACGGCGCTTGCCACCATGCTGCTGGCCTGTGCCGGATTGCTCCTTCACAGCTTCGTCAAGTTGATGAGCGCCGATCGAGGCTACGAGGTTCAGCGCGTGCTCGCGGTGGACTTGTCGCTGTTCGGTCAACGCTATTCCGCTGCGGCCGGGCGCTCGGCGTTTTATGGCGAGCTTCTCGAACGAGTCCGAGCTCTGCCGGGCGTGGTGGCAGCAGGAGCCATCAGCAACCTGCCCGCACTCTCTGCAGCGGGTGACGGCGCCAGTCGACCGATTCTCTACGACACCGATACCAACTTCCAAAGCGTCGTGCTGGCGCGGCCGGTCGCCGCGATTCGAAGTGTGACGGCGGGCTACTTTCAAGGCAGTGGCAGCGTGCTTCGCGCCGGCAGGCTTCTCACCGACGCAGAGCAGACGCCGGTCGCGGTCATCAGCGACGCTCTCGCCCGCCGGTTGTGGCCAGGAGAATCGTCAACCGCCGTCGTGGGTCGGTCGTTCCGTCAGGGTGGAAACTTCAGGGACCCGCTTGTCGCTGTGGTTGGCGTGGCGTCAGATGCGCAGCCTGGTGGCCTCGATCGCGACCCGGCGCCGGTGGTCTATCGGCCCTATGCGCAATGGTCAAGCGGCCCGATGACCCTGGTTGTCAGAACGGCACAGGAGCCAGGCGGGCTCGCTGGGGCCGTTCGGTCCGAGATCCGAGCCATGGATCCCAATCTTCCGATTGCAGGCATGCGAACCATGCAAGAGATCGTGTCGTCAACGGTCGCGGAACGTCGCTTCCAGATGATGGTCACGTCCGTGTTCGCGCTCGTCGCCCTACTCCTTGGTTCGGTTGGCGTGTACGGTGTGGTCAGTTATTCCGTATCGAGTCGCATTCGCGACATCGGACTTCGAATGGCGCTCGGCGCAGCAAGAATCGACGTGATGCGCTGGGTCTTCTCGACTGGCATGCAACCGGTGCTGCTTGGCATCGCGGCCGGCCTGGCCGGCGCGGTGACCGCGGCGATCGGCATGCGCAGCCTGCTCTACGGGATCGCTCCAGCAGATCCGCTCGCGCTCGGCACGGTCGCGCTCGTGCTCTTGCTGACGTCTTCCCTGGCCTGCTATCTCCCGGCTCGCCGGGCGGCCACACTCGACCCCATTACCGCACTTCGTTGCGAATGACGCAAGCGCGCGTGCTCGTCGCTCGGACCGCCTGATGCCTTGGCGCCCTCGTGACCGCGCATGCGACGAACGCCGCGGCTTCGCGGGCGAATACATGCGGTGCGTGCTGCCGCTCTAACCGATCCGCTCATCGCCGTTCGCTTTTCGCCTCTCGACTACCCAGCGAAGCTCCGCCTCAAACCGCCCAGAAGAACGAGTTGGCTCCGCTTCGCTGGGGCAGCGTCGTTTTGCCCCGCTCCGCGGGGCGAGACATCTTCTAAGGCCCGCCGAAAACTTGCCTTAAACGTCACGATGCTGGCCTTAGGAGATGTCTCTAGATGAGTCCAGGCATTCCCCGGATCGACCTCGCGTCCGGCTACAGCATCTCGCGCCTCCTGAAGGGCGGGTGGCAACTCGCCGGCGGACACGGCGCGATCGATCGCTCAGTGGCCCTCGACGACATGGACCGCTTCGTCGAGGCCGGCATCACCACGTTCGACTGCGCCGACATCTACACGGGCGTGGAGGCGCTCATCGGCGAGCTCATTCGCGAGCGCAGCGCGAAAGACCGGATCCAGGTCCACACGAAGTACGTTCCCGATCTCGGCACGCTTCGTACGGTGAACAAGGCCGGCGTGGAAGCCGCGATCGACCGGTCACGGTCGCGCCTCGGCGTCGAGCGCCTCGACCTCGTCCAGCTTCATTGGTGGGACTACGACATTCCGCGGTACGTGGACGTCGCCAGATGGCTGGACGAATGTCGACGCGCCGGGCAGATCGCTCACCTCGGTGTCACGAACTTCGACGTGCCCAGGCTTCGCGAGATCATCGATGCGGGTGTGCCCGTTCGCTCGCATCAGGTTCAGTACTCCGTGCTGGATCGGCGGCCCGCGTCGGGTATGGCGGCCTTGTGCGAGGCCACCGGGATTCGACTGCTCTGCTACGGCGGGCTGTGTGGGGGATTCTTGTCGGAGCGCTACTTGGGCCACCCGCCTCCGACGCCTCCGCTCGACAATCGCTCCCTCGTGAAGTACCGGCTCATCATCGAGGAGTTTGGCGGATGGGAACGCTTCCAGCGCATGCTGCGGGTGCTCCACGACATCGCCGGACGGCACGGGGTCACCATCGGCGTCGTGGCGCTTCGGTGGCTGCTCGATCGGCCGCACGTGGCCGGCGTGATTGTCGGCGCGCGCCACTCGGGTCACCTGATCGATTTGCAGCGTGTGCCGGCTCTCGTCCTGACCGAACAGGATCGGATCCAGATTGCCGAGGTCCACGTGGGTGCGCCCGGCCCATCGGGCGACGTGTACGATCTCGAACGCATCAAGGGCGGCACGCACGCCTCGATCATGAGGTACACCGTCAATACCGGATGACCGGGCCGGGTCGACGCCGCTTGGCGCGTCGCGCTCAGAACCGCGAAAGCCTCCGGAAGACCATCGTGTTGCCGCTCGGTCCGAACCGAATGGTGAGCCGGTCCGCCTCGAGTGACGCACGCGCGGGCGTCTTCGCCGCGCTCGCCGTGTCGCGAACCTGCATGCGCAACGGGCTTTCGGGTAACGAGCCCAACGCCCCGCCGGCTGTGAGCAGGAACTCGTGGCTGAACACGAGGTCATCGCCCTTCAACGTGTAGGTGCCTCCCTCACCCTCGCCCCGCCGCGGCTCGCCGTCGGCCATCACGAACACCACAAACGTCCACTCAGTGTCGGTGAAGACTACCAGCCCCTCCATGGGGTGGCGTGAACCGTCCTTCAGGATGTAGCTCTCGGGACGCCAGGCGCCGCGGAGCGGGCTCTCGGCCGCGAGCGCACCCGCGGTTTCAATCGCCCACACCACCGCTCCCACACTCAGCAGGAACATCAGACGTCGTCGCATTCCGACCCTCCGCGTGTGCCGGTTGCTGTTCACCACGCCTTTTCTGGTTGGCGCCCGGCGCTCGATGTGGGTTTTGGCGGTTGCAGTATCAACTTCTGCGCGCGCCAGTTTGCCGTCTCCGCCACATACACTTCGTTCTCCGAGGGGCAGGCCACCTGGTGAACGCCGCCGAACTGCTTGAGCTGACGTCCCGCACCGCCGATCACTCCAAGCACCTGGCCGTCGAGCGACACCTTGAACAGCCGACCGGGATACGCGAGCTCTCCCACGAACATCACCTGCCTGGGTCCCGGCGTGATGCAGATCGAGTTGGGAGCGCCAACCACCGCCGCCAGGCGCTCGCCGGCCGGCGTGTTGCCGTAGACGGGACGCGTGCCCGGGTCGGGAGGCACATCGACGGTGAACATGCGCAGGAATCTTCCGTCGGTGTCGAACACCTGGATGCGGCGGTTCGATCGATCGCCGACATACACGTGGTTGTTGCGATCGACCGCGATGGTGTGCGGGAGGTTGAACTGTCCAGGGCCGGAGCCGCGCTCGCCCCACGACTTCACCCAGTCGCCGTTCTTGTCGTACTTCGCGACGCGGGAGTTGATATAACCGTCGCTGATGTAGATGTTGCCCAATGAGTCCCACGCGACGTCGGTCGGCTGACGGAACAGGCCGTCGACAGGCGGAAGCGGCGGGTTGGGATGCTCCCACGGCTTCGTTTCTTCGTCGGCCGACTCTCGCCTGCGGCCGAAGACCTGCATGACGCGCCCCGCTGGATTGAACGTGATGACCAGGTCGGAGCCTTTGTCCACCGCCCAGATGTTGTCGTCCTTGTCAACGCGCACCGTGTGCGCGAACGACCAGCCGTAGAGACCCTTGCCGATCTCGCGGACGAAATCGCCCTTCGGGCCGAACTCGAGCAACTGGGCGGCGGCGGGCGCGTAGGCCGGACCCTGAGCGCTGTTCGATCGCGTGAAGACGAAGACGTGACCCTTGGAATTCACCGCGACGCCCGAGACCTCGCCGAAGTTCATACCGGGCGGCAGCTTGAAGAAGTCAGGAACCGACTCGAAGGGCAGGTCGGGCACGCGCGGTTGAGCGAGCGCGTGGGCGCCCAGGATGACGACCAGCGCGACAAGGCAGCTTTTCATTGACGCCTCCCGGCTCCTCTTGATTACTTCGATCGAAACGTCATCCTATCCGACCTTCCTTGCCGGCTCACAGCAAATGAGCGGCGGGCGACCCCGCGAGCCGCGGGCTACATGTCACGTATCCTGTACGCAGGCCGTTTCGGGGTTCCCTGCTGCGCGGTGGACGCGGCGGTCGACGCTCTTTTCTGTGGAGGTGTCCCTGTGCAAGGCGCCCTCGCGACTTTGCGGATCACCAACTACGCTGCCAGCAAGGCGTTCTACGTCGACAAGCTGAACTTCCGGATCGACTGGGAACACCGCTTCAAGCCACATTTTCCGGTGTTCATGCAGGTCTCTCGAGAGGGCCTCACGTTCTTCCTGACCGAGCACGCAGGCGATTGCCCCGTCGGCGGGCTGCTCCATCTCTACGTCACGGATGTGGATACGTGGTATGCCGAGCTCGCGCAACAAGGGATCGCGGTGCAGGAGCCTCCGAACGAGAGCCTTCAGGGGTTGCGTGCCATGACGCTCATCGATCCTGACGGCAACAAACTCAGGATTTGCAAGCGACTCGAGGGGTGGCGGCGGTAGGATTCTGCGCGGCGCCTCGATACTGCGTGCCCGCAAGCCTACCACCTGATGAGCACCAATCCCCGTACGCCACCCGCGTCGAGCGTGAAGCCGTTCACCCGCCCAGACGAAGTCAGATTGCCATGTCTCACCCGAGGCTCTCGAACACATCGACGAGCCGGCGGCCGACGACCTGCTTTTGCCCGGGCTCGAGCATGAACGGCGTCACACACAGAGCACGGTCGCGCGTGGGCCACACCTCGATGCGCGGCTCGCCGTCGCGCAGCCCGTTGATGTACCGTCGTGACCCAAGCCCTTGCGGGTCGCGTCCCAATCGATCGACAGATAGGGAACCTGGCCAGCGTTCTCCGGTACGATGCGCCGCAGCGTGACGCCGGCTCAGATGAAGGTCGCGATCTCTTCCAACTTCTTCTTGGTGATCGCCGGGACCATCGCCCCATCCGCCGGATAGCCCACTACGAGAATCAAGAAGGCGCGCTCGTTCGCAGGACGACCAAGGATCTGGTTCAAGAATCCCATGGGGCTCGGGGTATGAGTGAGCGAGACCAGCCCCGCGTGGTGGACGGCGTTGATCAAGAACCCGGTGGCGATACCGATCGATTCCTGTGCGTAGTAATGCTTGACCTTGCCGCCGTCGGGCAGCGTCCCGTAGCTCTGAGCGAAGATCGCGATGAGGTACGGTGCGGTCTCGAGAAACGCTTTGTGCTCGTTCGTACCAAGGGGCGCCAGGGCATCGAGCCATTCCTGCGGCGCCTTGTGGTGATAGAACGCGTATTCTTCCTTCTCCGCTCCGGCGCGAATCTTTTTCTTGGTTTCCGCGTCCGCGACGGCCACGAAGTGCCAGGGCTGCAGATTCGCGCCGCTCGGCGCCGTCCCGGCAGCCATGAGGCAGTCCTCGATGATCTCACGCGGCACGGGCCGTTCGGAGAACTCGCGCACAGTGCGCCGCCGACTGATGTCTTCATAGAACCAGGCCGCGCGGCGCTTCATGTCGGCCACGGAGTATTCCTGGTAGGCGGGGAGCGGGATCAAGGTGGGCTGCCTCTGCGACGCTGATCGATTCATGCGGTTCCACTCCACTGTCACGTCCGCGTACTCGTTGATCGGCACGGACCCTCCGAGGCGAGTCAGACAACGCAGCGCCAACTCGCGGTAGCCCGAGGCCCCATCCTACTTTGTGCAACGAGAGCTTCACCAGGCGTCCGGCATCGATCGCAATTTGCCCTCATCGAGGTTGAATCGTTCCGCCTGCCGAGCCTGCGAGACCAGAGCGAGGATGCGCGAGCGCTCGGTCCACTCTCGAGTTCGTCCGGCAGGACGGCCTCAGGGATGCACGAGGGTAATCGTGACTGAGACCATCTCGGTGAGCATCCCCACATCGAGGACCTTCACGCAGTAGTCTCCCTCGTCCACACTCGTGGTCAATTGCGCGGTTGGCCCCGCTGGCGTGATGACGGAACTTGCCAGCATGCACCCTCCGCCGTCGGCGCGGGGGATGCCGACGCCGAGTCCGAGGAGGACCGTGGCCGGCGGCCCGGCCGAGACGAGCGTGACGCTCACGCTTCCCGCCTGTGAAGCCCTGAAGGCGCGTGCGGCGGCGCCCGCTGGCGCGAAGGCGGTGGAATAGGTGACGGAAACCGGCGAGGTCGGCGTGGCCGTCGGAGACGTTGGCGTCGCGGCATCGGAGCAACCGGCGCCCAGGGTGGCGGCGAGGACCAGACATCCGATCGGCGTGAGACGGGCGATACCGGTCATGGAACAGTGATGCGGACGGCGAACACAATCGGTTCGGTCAGATTTCCGACGTCCGCGATTCGAGCACAGTAGATGCCCGGTTGAAGTGCGTGGCTAATCTGCGCCGTGAGCGGGGCACTGGTGGTCAGCGACACGCTCGTTGCGCAGTCGGTGCCTGTTCACCCGCCACACGCAAGAGCACAGCCCCCGAACGCCGGTGGATGTTAAGAGCAAGTCAAGAAAATGTTAAGGCGCAGTTTTTACATCTGCCCCTTTCCCGTCAACCCAGGTCGATCGGAAGTTCAGCTTGTCGACGTAGAACGCCTTGCTCGCCTCGTAGTTGGTGATCCGCGATTGAATGTACTGCCGACTCGCCAGCTCCAATCGCGGGCGGCTATCGGGAAAGGAATCGAGGGTCATGTTGAAACGGCTCCGGCTCGTGAGCGCGGATCTTTCTGAATTCGGGATGCCGTGGATTGATGAGCCAATTCGAGTCGGTTGGAGCCAATGCGGAGGGCACGATCAGGACGGCGGCTCGGACGTGTCGAAAGAAATCGTCACCGATATGGGCGAGCTCAGGAGGAGGCGGTGTGTTCCGCCAGTCGGGCGGTAATCGGCTGATGGGGATAAGGGTTCGTGAGACGCTGTCCGGAACATCCCCACTGACCAACATGAGATCTGCCGGTTGCTCGTGTGGGTCGATGTGCACAAAGTACTCAATGATGGCCAGCGACAGGTGTTCAGCCGTATAGGCCAAGTGCACGCCGGGGCTCGACCAACGGCCGCCGAAGCGATAGGCGCCTTCACCATCGAGCGCTTTTCTGGCGGAGCGTTTTCGGCAGATTCGGTAGACTCGGATCAACTCACGCCGCCGTAGGCAATCCGGCCAAGCACGTTCTCCACCGCCCGGGTGCCGGGTTCGGTGTCAATCACATCGAACGGCGCCTGACCGCCCAAGGCGCGATTGGGCCGCTTGAGCCATCGCCTCGCCTTCTCTGCATCGCCGATAGACCGCGTCGCAAGAGCGATCACCCGGGCCAGCCGGTAGAGGCGATCCGATTCATATTTGGCCAGTCTCCCTTCCCTGCGGCGCCGCTGCAGGCTCCGTGGAGACACATCGAGGCTGGCGGCGAGCTCCTTCAGGGTGAGGCCGGCGGAGCGCATGACTTCGGCCACGACCGACTGAGGAAACCCCGTCCGAATGGCCATCTCAACATCTCGGTCCGTCCGGAACGAGCGACCGAGCGAGGCCTCGCCCCCAAGTTGTGCCGCGACGTCCTTGAGGGTGGTTGACATCTGTCGCCTATCATAGCGCCAAATGGCGTCATGCGGCAACTGACGCTGGCTCGGCCGGAAAGGTCGGATAGGATGACGTGTCGATCCGCGTCATCGAGATAAGCCGGAGGCGTCGATGAAAGCTGACTTGTCGCGCTGTTCGTCATCCTGGGCGCCCACGCGCTCGCTCAACCGCGCGTCCCCGACCTGGCCTTCGAGTCGGTCCCCGACTTCTTCAAGCTGCCGCCCGGCATGAACTTCGGCGAGGTCTCGGGCGTGGCGGTGAATTCCAAGGGCTACGTCTTCGTCTTCACGCGATCGAACAGCGCTCAGGGTCCGGCCTACGCGCCCGCAGCCGCCCAGTTGCTCGAGTTCGGGTCCGAAGGGCGATTTCGTCCGCGAGATCGGCAAGGGTCTCTACGGCTGGTCGTTCGCGCACGTAGTGCGCATCGACAAGGACGACAACGTCTGGGCGGCGGACAAAAGCTCGGACCTGGTCATCACGTTCAATCCGGCGGGGCGCGTCACGCAGGTCTTCGGCCGTTCGGTTTTTCCCACTATCAATCGGCGGACGCTCGGCTGACTTCAATTTCTCCGGCAGAAGGGCGCGACCCACGATGCCTGGAGCAGCAACGGCGACCTGAACGAGAAGTTCGGCTGGTCGTTCCAGCTGGATGAGGGGTATCCGCGTGGGCAACAAAGCGCGATGATGATGGTGGCCGAGGTCGGAAACGGGGACGGGTGAATGCGAGCGTTCGAGGCGCCGCACATGGACAAGTTTGGCGCGCCGACGGTCGAGGGGATCGACTTTCCCTCGCTCGGCGTCTACCGACGGGCCAACCTGCCCGTGTTGCGCCGGATGATGCGAACGGCCATTCCGGTCAACATCGGATTTGCCACCGCGCTCGTGGGGTGCCTGCTGCTCGCGAGTTGCTCGGGCGATCCTCGTAACCCAGGTTCGTCTGCCGCGACGGAGAAGGGCGGCGCCCCGAACGCGTGGTTCACCGACCTCGCTGAAGCAAGCGGCCTAGACTTCGTGCACATCAACGGAGCATCCGGCCACTTCTACTATCCCGAGATCCTGCCTCCGGGCGTCGCGCTGCTCGACTACGACAACGACGGCGATCTTGACGTCTACCTCGCTCAGGGGCGGATGCTTGGCACGGAGAGCGAGCCTGCGATCGGCTCGCCTGTGAACCCGAGGCCGAAGGGCCGCCTGTACCGCAACGACCTGAAAGTGGCCGTGGACGGCGCGCGTGCCCTGCGTTTTACCGACGTCACGGACGAGAGCGGAGTCGATGCGAACCACTACGGTCTCGGCGTGGCCACAGGTGACATCGACAACGATGGCTGGGTCGATCTCCTGCTCACGAATTTCGAATCGAGCCAATTGCTTCGCAATACGGGTCGGGGGACGTTTGTCGATGTCTCAAGTCAGAGCGGGATGCAGAAGGAGGCCGCTCGATTTGCGGTGTCAGCGGCGTTCCTCGATTTCGATCGCGACGGTTGGCTGGATTTGTACGTCGCCAACAACGTCAACTACACGCTGAAGAACGCGGAACGATGCCCCAACATGGCTGGCGCCCGCGACTACTGCCCGCCACAGATCTACGGTGGGCAACCGGATCGTCTGTATCGAAATCTCGGGAAAGGACTGTTCCTCGATGTCAGTGCGAAGGCCTTGGTCGGAGGCAGTTTCGGGCCGGCACTCGGCGTCGCGACGGCCGACTACGATGGCGATGGATGGATCGATATCTATGTCGCCAACGACGGCGAGGAGAACCTGCTCTGGATCAATCAGCGCAATGGCACCTTCAAGGAAGCTGCGCTGCTGGCTGGCGTCGCACTGACCGCCGAGGGCAAGGCTGAAGCCAGCATGGGCGTCGATGCCGGGGATTTTGACAACGACGGCGACGAAGACTTGTTCATGACCGAGCTCACGAGTCAGGGCTCCAACCTGTATGTCAACGATGGAACTGGGTTGTTCCAAGACCTCAGCGCGCGATCGGGACTCGGTCCGTTGAGCGTTCCGTATACCGGCTGGGGCACAGCGTGGTTCGACTTCGACAACGATGGGTGGCTGGACATTTTGTCGGTCAATGGAACGATCGTCGCCGTCGAGGGACGCGCGAATCAGCGCTTCCCCTACGACCAGCGAAAACTCTTGTTCCGCAACCTCGGGAATGGACGGTTCGAGAGCGTCGGCGAAAAGGCCGGCGCAGTCTTTCAGCTGTCGGAAGCAGGCCGGGGTGCCGCGTTTGGTGATATCGACAACGACGGCGATGTCGATGTTCTCGTCGGCAACGATGCGGGTCGAGCCCGACTTCTCGTCAACCACATCGGCAACCGCAACCACTGGCTCGGGCTGAGGCTCGTCGGCCGGGTCGGTCGCGACATGCCCGGCGCTCGCGTCACGGTCATTCGAAGCGATGGCTCGAAGGTGTGGCGCAGAGCAAGAGCCGACGGGAGTTACGCATCGGCCAACGATCCCAGGGTGCTTGTGGGTCTGGGCACATCGGCGGAACGACCCAAGGTACAGATTCGCTGGCCGAATGGTCTGGTGGACGAATGGTCCGACGTGGCGATCGATCGATGGACGACGTTGACGGAAGGCGGCGGGCGGTGAGCGCAGTCGCCGCGCGTGCGCTGCTTTTTGCGCTCGCACTTGCCGGCTGCTCGTCGCGTGACGAGGTGGCACCAGCCCGACAGACCTCAGCGACACACCCGGCGGCCCCGGACGGTCGGCCCTTGCGGCCCGTCATGTTGCCCGATGTGTCGACGATGACCGAATCGGTGCAGAAGCAGATCCGTGACCGCCATGCGTCGCTCTTGACCATGAGCGAGGGCCGCCAGGCTCCGCTCGTTCTCGCGGACGCCTACGGCGGGTTGGGCATGCTCCTGATGGCCGCGAGCTACCCAGACGCGGCCGAGCCGTGCCTGCTCAACGCGCAAACGCTCGCGCCCGACGACGGCCGGTGGCCGTACTATCTTGGGCACCTGTACCGAAATCGCGGTGACCTCGGTTCCTCGGTGATCGCGTTCGAGCAGGTGTTGCGGCTGCGTCCAGACGACGTGGCCACGCTGGTGTGGCTTGGCGATCTCCATCTTGCCGAGGGGCGGCCAGACAAGGCCTCGCCACGATTCTCGAAAGCCCTGACGCTTCAGCCCAACTCGTTGTCGGCGCGATTCGGCCTGGGGCGCACGGCGCTGGCCACGCAGGACTACAAAGGGGCCGTTGAGTAC
>JBOGIV010000162.1:0-3860 GCA_050747925.1 Vicinamibacterales bacterium | reverse complement strand
GGCGAACTGCCGCTGTCAGCCGCTCAGAAAGCCGCGGTCCTGAGTTTCGTTTCGGACGGGAAAGGATTCCTCGGCGCTCACAGCGCCACCGACACGCTGTATGAGTGGCCCGAGTACGGGCGACTGGTCGGCGCGTACTTCAAGGAGCATCCGTGGACCGAAACGGCGACCGTCATCGTCGAAGACGCCACGCATCCAGCCACCACGGGCATCGGCGACCGGTTTTTGATTCAGGAGGAGTTCTACACGTTTCGCGAGAATCCTCGACCGCTCGTGCGCGTGCTGCTTCGGCTGGATGCGGCATCGGTCCGCGCAAGCGGCGACTACCCGCTCGCGTGGTCGCAGTCGTTTGGCGCCGGGCGCGCGTACTACAACGCCCTCGGCCATTTCCCCAGCACGTGGACCGACGCGCGGTTTCAACGTCAATTGCTCGGCGCAATCCGCTGGGCCGCGAGTCGAGAGTAGAGGCGGGTCTTCAGACCCGCCTGAAAACCAGGCGCCAGACGCCTTTACAATTACGGATCCGTGAACTGTCCTCGTTGCAGCGCGCCAATGAAAGATGCGAAGCTCGACGCGCATCTTGGGCGCTCGGTCAGCATCGACTACTGCGTCCCATGCCAGTCGTTCTGGTTCGACCAGCACGAGAGCCTGGCGCTAACCCCAGGCGCGATTCTCGCCATCTTCCGTGTCATCGGCGAGCACACCGCGCCACCCTCGTGGTCCGAGAACGACATCGCGAAGTGTCCCCGCTGCCGCAGCCGCCTCCTCAAGACCTACGATCTGCAGCGAGCCACGAAATTCGACTACCTTCGTTGTCCGCACGGCCATGGACGATTCACGAGCTTTTACAGCTTTCTTCGGGAAAAGGACTTCGTCCGCCCGTTGACCCCGCGGCAGATCGGGGAGCTGCGGAGAAACATCCGCACGATCTCCTGCTCGAACTGCGGGGCTTCTGTGGACCTGACCCAGCACGCGGAGTGCGCGCATTGTGGCTCCCCGCTCACGATGCTCGACCTGCACCAGGCCGAGCGGCTCATCGCTCAGCTCCGAGAGGCCGACCAACCGCAGGCGATCGATCCGGAGCTGCCACTCAAGCTCGCGCGCGCCCGCCGCGATGTCGAAGCGATGTTCGACACTCGGGATCGGAACGCCGCGTGGCTTCACGACGTCTCCTCAACAGGGCTGGTCGGCGCGGGTCTCAGCGCGCTGGCGCGCTGGCTGACGTCGCGCGGCTGAGCAACTAGACTAGATGGATCAGAAACACGATCACGTACGGGGTCACAGAGGCACCGAGACACACAGCAATCAACCTGGGCTGACATCGGAAACGGCCTCGAACATCCGCGTGGCTTTGCAGCCCATGAGCTCTCTTGAAGATGTTTTGTCTGTGACTCTGTGTCTGTGGCTACGTGCGTGACCGTGGCTCCGAACTAGAATCCGAGGAACGCGAAGACAGCCGCGGAACCCGAACCCGTCGAACCTGTAGAACCTGCTGAGGAGGACCTGACGTGGGGATCATGGATTTCATCAAGGGCGAACTGCTCGAAGTCATCGAGTGGACAGACGACTCGCGCGACACGCTCTCCTGGCAGTTCCCCGACGAAGACAAGGCCATCAAGAACGGCGCTCAGCTCATCGTTCGTGAGTCGCAGGTCGCCCAATTCGTCTATCTCGGTCAGTTCGGCGACACCTTCTCGCCCGGCAAGCATTCGCTCACGACCGATAACATCCCGGTGCTCACGAAGATCAAGTCGTGGCCGTTCGGGTTCAATTCCCCGTTCAAAGCCGACGTCTACTTCGTCGTCACGCGACGCTTCACGGGCAACAAGTGGGGCACGTCCAATCCCGTCATGGTGCGAGACAACGACTTTGGTCTCGTGCGCGTGCGCGCCTTCGGGACCTACGACTTCAAGATCGTCGAGCCGAAGACGTTTCTGCGAGAGGTCGCCGGCTCCGACCACAACTTTCGCCTCGACGAGTTCAACGACACGATGCGCTCGCGAATCGTGAGCATCTTTACCGACGCACTCGCGTCAGCGAACGTGCCGGTGCTCGATGTGGCGTCGCGCTATACGGAGCTCGGTGAGGCGCTGTTGCCGCTGATCAATCCCGCGGTGACGCGCATGTACGGCTTGGAGCTCACCACCTTCGTCGTCGAAAACGTCTCGGCGCCGCCAGAGGTGGAGCAGGCCATCGACAAGCGATCGAGCATGGCCGCCATCGGCAACCTGAACGACTACGTGAAATACCAGATGGGGCTGGGGATGGCCGGTGGGTCTGGTGCGCCGGGTGAGCCTGGTAGGCCGGGTGGGATAGGCGCCGGTGTCGCCGGCACTGCGGCGGAGTTGGCCGTCGGCTTTGGCATCGCGCAACAGATGATGCAGCAGGGCTTCGCCGGCGGAGGCGCGACACCGACGGTGGCCGGAGGACCGACGGGAGTCACGCCCGATCTGCTGAGTCCCTCCGATGCCGCCAAGGTTCTCGGCGTCTCCGAGTCGGATGTGATGGCGGTGCTCGACTCTGGTGAGTTGAAGGGCAAGAAGATCGGCACGGCCTGGCGAATCTCGAGAGCCGCGATCAACAGCTATTTGTCTCAATAGCGTCGCGCGTCCGACGACACCAGCATCGATTCCTCTCGCATGTCGCCCGAGATCTCGGCGCTCGAGAAACACGCGTGCCCGGCCTGCGGCGCGCAGGCGGAATGGAATCCGTCCACTCAGAAACTCGTATGCCCGTTCTGCGGCACCGAGTCGCCGTACACCATCGATCGCGAGACGGGTCGAGTCACTGAGATCGATCTCGTCACTGCGCTTCGTGAGCTGCCGGAGGAGGAACGCGGATGGCAGACGGACCGCCGCAGCGTGCAGTGCCAGAGCTGCAAGGCCGTCATGGTGTTCGACCCGGCACGCGTCGGCCAGAACTGCGAGTTCTGCGGCTCACCCGCGCTCGTCAGCTACGACGAGATCAAGTCGCCCATCAAGCCGTCGGGCGTGCTGCCATTCAAGATCGACACGAGTCGCGTGCGTGACGACATCCGCCGCTGGTGGAGGAGCAAATGGTTGGCGCCGGGCACGCTCTCAAGAACGGCCCTGGTGGACACCGTCAAGAGTCTCTACATTCCGTACTGGACCTTTGACGCACAAGCACATTGCCCATGGGAGGCGGAGGCTGGCTATTACTACTATGTCAGCGTCGAGGGCCGCGACCGCCAGGGACGCCGTGTCGTTCGCCAACAGCGCCGCGTGCGCTGGGAGCCGGCATCGGGAGTGGTCGACCATTTCTTCGACGATGAGCCAGTGCCCGGGACACAGGGCCTGCCAATGGCGCTGCTTCGACAGGTGGAGCCGTTTCCGACGCAAGAGGTGTTGCCCTACGACACGGCGTTTCTCTCGGGCCACGTGGTCGAGCACTACAAGGTCGTCTTGATGGAGGCGGCTCGAGCTTCCCTCGCACAGATGGCTGCGACGCTGCAGCAACTCTGCGCCGCGCAGATTCCTGGAGACACCTATCGCAATCTGCAGATTCAGCCGACTTATTCCGGACGCACGTTCAAACACCTGCTCGTGCCGATCTGGCTGCTCTCCTACACGTACGGCGCGAGAGCGTTTCAGGTGATTGTCAACGGCTATACGGGGAAAATAGCCGGCAAGTATCCGTATAGCGTCTGGAAGATCATTCTGCTGGTCCTCTTGGCACTAGTTGTTGTGGCCATCGTGATCGCCGTCAACAGCGACTAGACATAACCAAGGGCTCTGCCCTTGAAATCCCGCGGACCAGGGACGACGCAGACGACGCGGTCCTGAGATTTCAAGGACAGAGCCCTTGGTTATGAAATTGGGGGTGCTCCGAACGTCCCGGTC
>JBOGIV010000161.1:0-3536 GCA_050747925.1 Vicinamibacterales bacterium | reverse complement strand
TTCGGCGGACCGCCGTAGCCTTGGCGGAGGCTGGTCAGACCCGCCTTGCGAAGAGTCGCCTCTACGGTGTGTGCGCCCGCCTTATTGCGCGGTGGCCAGAAGCTTTGGCGGCTTCCGATGGCGTGTCCCTTGCTCATAGCTGTACGCAAGTTTGATGAGCGTCGGTTCGCTCCACGCTCGGCCGAAGAACGATATGCCCACCGGAAGTCCTGACACAAAGCCACCCGGTACGGTGACGTGGGGGTAGCCGGCGATCGCGGCCGGAGTCGAGCTGCCGCCAAGGTACTTGTCGCCGTTGATGTGATCGGTCAACCACGCGGGGGCGTCGGTTGGCGCGACAAGCGCGTCCAGCTTGTGCTTGTCCATCACGGCGTCGATGCCTTCCTGACGTGCGAGCCGCAAGCCGTTCGCGAGCGCCGCGAGATACGCCTTGTCGGTGAGTCCCCCCATCGCTTGCGCCTTCTCGAACAGGTCCTGGCCGAAATACGGCATCTCCTTGTCTGGGTTCGCCGTGTTGAACGCGATGACATCGGCCAGCGAGCGCACCGTCGTCTTCGGTCCGGCCCAGGCGAAGTAGTTGGGTAAATCGTTCTTCAGCTCGTAGAGCATGACGTCGAGCTCACCCGCACCCATCTTGTCCATGGTCGGGATGTCCGCTGGGTCAACGATCGTCGCGCCGAGTCGCTTCAGATCGGCGACGGCAGTTTCCAGAATGCGGTCGGCTCCGGGGCTGTATCCAGTCATGCCCTTTCGGACGATGCCCAGCCGTGCGCCCTTGAGCCCGCCAGCATCGAGGAACTTGCTGTAGTCGCGGAGTCCTTTGTCTTTGCTGGCCGCGGTGACTTGGTCCGCGGTGTCCGCTCCTGTGAGCGCGCCGAGGACGATGGCCGCATCGGCAACGGTTCTCGTCATCGGGCCGGCAGTGTCCTGCGTGTGCGAGATCGGAATGATCCCCGTCCGGCTGACGAGCCCGATGGTGGGCTTGATCCCCACGATGCCATTGACGCTCGACGGACTGACGATGGACCCGTCGGTTTCGCTGCCGATGGTCACGGCGGCTAAGTTTGCGGCCGCGGCCGCACCAGAGCCGGAGCTCGAGCCCGATGTGTTGCGATCGAGGGCGTACGGGTTCTTGGCCTGTCCTCCGCGTGCACTCCATCCGCTCGATGAGTGACGCGATCGAATGTTGGCCCACTCACTGAGATTGGCCTTTCCGAGAATCACGGCGCCCGCCGCGCGCAGTTGCGTGACGATGAACGCGTCCTTCTCCGGGATCGATCCCTCGAGTGCGAGCGACCCGGCCGTTGTCGTCATGCGATCCGCGGTCGCGATGTTGTCTTTGATGAGCACGGGAATGCCGTGCATCGGCCCGCGGACCTTGCCGGCCTTGCGCTCGGCGTCGAGCGCGTCGGCGATCGACCCCGCGTCTGGATTGGTCTCGATGACGCTGTGGAGCGCCGGTCCCTGCCGATCGATGGCCTCGATGCGGGCCAGGTATTTGTCCACAATCGATCGCGCCGTCTCCCGCCCGCTCTCCATGCGCTTTTGAAGGTCGGCGATCGTGGCCTCCTCGAGGTCGAATGCGGGAGCTGAAGGGGACTGCGTCGGCGCGTACGCAGGCGGCGTCGTCGAGCACGAAGCAAGACAGAGACAAATGGCGGCAATGGCGAGTCGTCGGGTCACGGGCGGAGTCTATCGTATGGCTCCGACGACTCCCAACGTCCGGCCAAGACCGGTCCTCGTGGTCAATCGTGTTCCGTGGTGAATTTCCTTCGTGGTTGTTCTCTGTTCGTGGTGAATTCCCTTCGTGGTTGCTCCTGTTCGTGGTGAATTCCCTTCGTGATTGCTCTCTGTTCGTGGTGAATTCCCTTCGTGGTTGCTCTCTGTTCGTGGTTAATTCCCTTCGTGGTAGGTCGTGTTCGTGGTTATAGAATCTGCTCCACGAAATTCGCCGGAGGTGTGGCATGCGTCGGATGAAGACCGTGGTTGGGATGCTCAGCTCTGTCGTGTTCCTCGGCGCCGAGCAAGCGTCGACGCAAAAACCGACCGTGATCGACGTTACCGTCCGCGAGGGCACGTCGATGTCGGTGGGCGTGTCGCCTGATGGTCGCACGCTGGCGATCGACCTGCAGGGGAGCATCTGGACGGTGCCCTCTGCCGGCGGTGCGGCCAGGAGGATCACTGACCTCTTCAACGACGCCCGTCAGCCGGCGTGGTCGCCCGACGGCAAGTGGATCGCCTTTTTCGCGTACCGCGATGGTGGCTACGACCTCTGGGCCGTGGCGCCCGACGGATCCAATCAGCACAAGCTCACCTGGGGCGCGTTCGACGATCGCGAACCGACGTGGTCACACGACGGCACGCGCGTGGCGTTTTCGTCGGATCGCGGCAGCGCGTTGGGCAGCGACTACAACATCTGGACGCTCGACATGCGCGACGGCACTCTCCGTCAGATCACCAAGAACCCGGCGGATGATTACATGCCGAGCTGGTCGCCCGATGACACGGAGATCGCGTTTGCGTCAACGCGAGAGAACCGATCGGTGTGGGTGGTGAACGTGGCGACCGGCGCCGAGCGAAACGTGTCCGGCACCGGCGGAACGGTCGATGCCCCTTCATGGAGCGCGTCGAATCACATCGTCTACCACTCCGCGTCGGCCGGGCAGAGCCGCTATGAGGTTGGGGGCAAGCCGATCACGGGCGACGAAAATGTGTTTCCCTACCGCGCCTCGTGGACATCGCCCACGGATTTCTTCTACGTGTCGGACGGCAAGATCCGAAGGCGCAGTCTCAGCGGGGGGGACGCACAGACCATCGAGTTCACCGCGATGATGCAGGTCACCCGCGCCGATAGTCAGTACACGCGTAAAAAGCGCGATTTCACGTCGGTGACGCCACGGCAGGTGTTGGGAGTTGTGCGTCCGACCATTTCACCCGACGGCAAACAGATCGCGTTCGCCGCGGTTGGCGACATCTACGTGATGCCGGTCGGCGGCCGAGCCGTGAACATCACCAGAGATCAGGCGCTCGACACAGACCCGGCATGGTCGCCAGACGGATCGCAGCTGGCGTACTCATCCGACAAGGACAGCGAGCATCTCCAGCTGTGGATTCGCGACATGAAGACGGGTCAAAGCCGCAGGGTCACGAATCTGTCGACGCAGCCACAGGCCGCGGCCTGGTCGCCCGACGGCAAGCGCATCGCGTTTTTCAACGTGGACGGCATGTGGCGCGTGGGGCAGATGTCTGTCCTCGATGTGGCGACCGGAAGGGTGACCAGGATTCACGATCAATTGCCTCAGCCTGGCGCGCCAACCTGGTCGCCGGACGGCAAGCGCATCGCGCTGGCTTCGGTCGCGCAGCTCACGCGTCGCTTCCGGGAAGGCACCAACCAGATCCTGACGATGTCGTCGAGCGGCGGAGATGACAAGTGGTACGCACCGGTGCCGATGCTGTCGATCGATTCCCGCGGCGGGTGCGGTCCGGCGTGGTCGCCGGACGGAACCAAGATGGCCGCGATCTACGAGGGTGTCCTC
>JBOGIV010000160.1:0-27389 GCA_050747925.1 Vicinamibacterales bacterium | reverse complement strand
GTTTCCTCACCCGGACAACCGGCACGCGTTCGTGACGGTGCGCAACGACAACTCGATGCTGGTGCTCGACCTCACGACCGGCGAGACGCTGGCGCGGGTCGAGGTGCAGAGCAGCCCCGACGGCGTCGCCTACTCGCCAATCCAGCGCGTGCGGAACTGATCGCGCCCGGTCAGCACGCCGGCGCGAGCGGGGCGGCGAGCCACTGAAACCTTCAACTTGAAACTGAACTGAAAACTTTCAACTGAAACTCTGAACTTTCAACTCTTCAACTTTCAACTAGCACTAGCAAGAGACACACCTGCGGTTGTTCTTCGCCCCCAGTCTCTCCAGCAGCGCGATCGTCTCCGGAAACGGCTGAATGCGCTGGACCGGGCCGTTGGCGAGGTCGATCGTCGTCTGTCCCGAGCGATTCACTCGCGTCACCACCGCGCCCTTCGAGACCAGGTACAGGATCATCTCGTTGTCGCCTCGCGAGGCCGCGTGATGAACGGCGGTGTTGCCGTCGGCGTCAATCGCGTTCACGTCTGCGCCGAGCTCCTCGACGAGATATCGAACCGCGGCCATCATGCCACCTGGCGCGACGTGATGCGAGTTCCCCGCAAACCCGAACCCATACCCCACGCCGGCTGCGGCCTGCAGCGGTGTCACGTGGGGCCCGCCGATCGTTGGCGACGGGAGTCCGGAGCCGTCCCTGCCTTCGGCCACACCATCCTCGGAGATCCGGCGGCCCGCGGACTTGATGGTTGGCAGCGTCGGATCGGCGCCGTATGAAATGAGGAGGCGCATCGCCGCCACGTCGCTGGCGTAGGCCGCTCGCCAGAACGGCGTGGCGCCGATCTCATCGACGCTCGACTGATCGAAGTTGTAGCTGGAGTACCAAACCTTGCGGCCCAGTCGAGCGTTGGGATCGGCGCCCCTGGCGACCAGCGCCGTCATCACGTCGAGGTGGGAATGCTCCTGCTGCAAGTGCGCGCGCGGCTGCGGATAGGCGGCAATGGGCGCCCATTGCACGTTCAGCGCAGCGTAGAGTGGCGTGGCGCCGGCTTGACTGGCTGCGGCAGGGCTCGCGCCCTTCTCGAGAAGATACAGGCCGAGATCGAAGTGGCCGTTGATGATTGCAATCAGCAGCGGCGTGGTTTTGTCACCCGGGCTCATCTGATTGACATCGGCGCCGGCTTCGACGAGCGCGCGAGCCGACGCCATGCTTCCCTGCCGCGCGGCAAAGTGGAGCGCCGAAAGACCACCCTGCGATCCGATGAGCTCGTTGTAGCGGAATCCGCGAGTGACGCCCGGAACATCAAGCCGCGGCCCCGCTGGAGCGCCTTGGCCCGGACGCTGCGCACCCGGCCGTGCCTCCCCCTCGGCCGGCGCCGTGAGCGCCGCCAGGTCGACGACGGTGGACGTCGCCTTCGCGTCGGCGCCGCGAGCGAGCAGCGCGCGGACGACGGGCGCACGATCCAGGCCAGCCGCGATCATGAGCGCGGTCTGACCGTTGACCGGTTCCTTCGCATTCGGATTCGCGCCAAGCTCGAGCAGCGTTGTCGTCACCTCCTGGCTGCCGGACTTCGCGGCCAGCATCAACGACGTTGCGCCGGTTGTCGTGAGTATGTCGACGTTGGCTCCGGCGCTGAGCAAGGCTCGAACCGCGGCCAGATGGCCACCCTGCGCCGCCAGATGGAGCGGCGTATAGCCGCCAAGCCGCGTCATCGCGCGCAGATTGGCGCCGGCGGCAAGCAGCATCGTCGTCATCTCGACGTCGCCGTGCATGGCCGCCAAGTGCAACGCCGTCATGCCGTCGCTTTGAGCGGCGTTGACGTCGCTGCCGGCCTTTAGGAGAGCGCGAACCGTCGCCAGGTCTCGAGCCGACGCTGCATCTACGACGCTCACTGACTGAGCTTGCCTCGACGAAGCGCCAGCTTGATTCTCAGTGGCGCGAAAACGGGCTGCCTCTACGACTGATTCTTGTGCGCGAAGTCGGGCTGCCTCCACGACCCACACTTGTGGAGGCAACCCTTCCGCCTTCGCGCGAAGCGCTTCCGCCTTCGCCGAGGCTTCGGCGGACCGCCGTAGCTTTAGCGGAGGCTGGTCGGCGGACCGCCGTAGCCTTGGCGGAGGCTGGTTAGGGTTGCCTGCGCCACTCGCGGTCACGCTCATCGAGAGCGCGACCACAATCATCGGCGCAAGCCCGATTCTGACGCTCATCGTCAAACCCCAGCTTGGCGCGCCGTAGCCGCGGAGGCTTCGGGCGTGCGAAGGCGGGCCTGCCTGGCCGAAGCGCCCAGTTGCTGGTCGGCGCGAAGGCTGGCGTTGAGATCCATCGCTCCCGTGCTGTCGCCGAACTGAGTCGTCTCAACACCAAGCGCCTGCAGCATCGCGAGCATCGCGTTCGCCATCGGCGTGCCGTCTTCAGCGCGAATGTGCCGATCGCCCTTCAGCGTTCCGCCCGCGCGCCCGGCGACCAACAGCGGGCAGCGCTTGTGGTTGTGGAGGTTGGAATTCCCCATCGCCGAGCCATAGATCACCAGGCTGGCGTCGAGCAGGTTGCCGTCGCCGTCAGAGGTCTTCTTCAGCTTCTCGAGGAAATACGGCACCATGCTCACGTGATAGGTGTTGATCTTCTGGAAGTCGGCGATGCGTTCCTCACGATCCAGATGATGCGACGCTGTGTGGAAAGCGGTGGTCGATCCGCTGGGCCGATAGACGCGGTTGGAGACATCGCGCCCCATCTTGAACGAGAACACGCGGGTCAGATCAGAGGCAAAAGCGACGGCTTGGAGATCGAACATCAGGCGGACGTGCTCGGCGAAGTCGTCGGGCACGCCGACCGGCGCGGTCGGCAATTCGCGCGGCTCGCGGCTGGAGTTGAACGCTTCCACGCGCTGAATGCGTCGCTCGATCTCGCGCACGTCATCCAGATAGTCACTGAGCCTGGCCCGATCGGCCGCGCCCAGGCGCGTCTTGAGCTGATTGACCGAGTCGGTGACCCAATCCAGGATGCTGCGGTCGTCCTGACGACGCGCCCGTCGCGCGTCCACCGTCGCGCCGACGCCGAAGAGCTGGTCGAAGACGACGCGCGGATCGCGAATCATCGGCAGCGGGTCGGTGGGTGACGACCAGCTGATCGTGTCGGTGTAGACGCAGGAATAGTTGTAGGAGCAGCCACCCGCCTGATCCACGTTCTCGATGCAGAGCTGCATCGACGGAATCGGCGTCTCCTGACCGAACTGCTGCGCGTAGATCTGGTCGAGCGACACACCTGCAAACACATCCGACCCTTGAGTCTGCTTGGGCTTGCACTGCGTCAGAAAGACCGCCGCCGTACGGAAATGATCGGCGCCGATTTCTGGCGCCGCAAAGGCTTCGGCGTTGCGGACGTCGGTGTGGCTGATGATGGTGAGGTAGTCGCGATACGGCTCGAGTGAGGCGAGGCTGGTCGGCTTCAGGTCGAACGACGCACCGGTGTCCGCCGGCGACCACATGTTCTTCTTGATGCCGTACGCCGTGCTCCCGGCGGCGCCGTGCACCATTTCGATCGCCACGAGGCGCCTGGGTCGTCCCGCCGCGCTCGCCCACGAGGACCGCGCCGGGATCATCGCTTCGAGGAAGGGCAAGCTGACGGCTGCGCCCACGCCCTTGAGCACCGTTCGACGTGACAGCGGCTGTTTCTGAGTATTCATGTCTGCCTCACGGTGTCAGACACCGTTTCAAAAACTGCGATCGAAAAAGATTCATGCCACGTACGCAGTTGTTGGACCGGTGTCTGACACCAATCACCGACTGCCCGTAGTCGTCGTCGAGGCCTCGCGCGCGGGCACCCGGCTCGACTGAAACGCCAGGCTGTTGACGACACCGTTGATGAACGCCCCGATGCGATAGCCTTGATGCGCTGCGTCGCGAATGATCCGGCGCACGGTTGGCATGTCGGCCGCCTGAAGTCGCCGCCCGAGAGCATACGTCATCAGGTTCTCCGTGAAGCTCAGGAGCACCATGTCCTTGTGCTTCAGCAGCGCGTCTCGCAACCCGCCTGGTCCATTCATGACGGCGCCGTCGTAGAGCGTCCCCGAGGCATCGACGGCGATGTCACCGTCCTTCACCCGCCACTTGCCCGTGACGTCGAAGTTCTCGAGCGCCAGGCCAACCGGATCGATCACACGGTGACACGACGTGCACGATGGATTCTTTCGATGCTCCTCCATGCGTTCGCGCACCGTGAGCAACCGGGCGCCTGATGTGCCCTTTGTCTCTTCGAGCGCCGGCACATTGGGCGGTGGCGGCGGTGGCGGCGATCCCATCAGCACCTCGAGCACCCATTTTCCTCGCATCACCGGCGATGTGCGAGTGGCGATCGAGGTCAGCGTCAGGACACTGCCGTGTCCTAGGATTCCGCGCCGATACTCGGGCAACGCGACGCGCTGGAACCGACTTCCGGAGATGTCGGAAATGCCGTAATGACGCGCGAGCCGCTCGTTGACAAACGTGTAGTCAGCCGTCAGCAGATCGAGAACGCTGCGGTCTTCGCGAACCAGACTCTCGACGAACAGTTCGGTCTCGCGCCTGAACGCCTGCCCAAGCGTGTGATCGTAGTACGGGAACTGGATCGGATCGGGAAGCACCTGGTCGAGATCCTGCAGCCGCAGCCATTGAGAGGCGAAACGAGTCGCCAGGGCCTCGGATCGATCGTCGGCCAGCATCCGCTTCACCTGTCGCGACGTCATGCCGGGAGCTGACAGGCGGCCCTCACTCGCGAGCGTCTGAAGCTCAGCATCTGGTCCCGAACCCCACAAGAAAAACGACAGCCGCGACGCCAGATCGAGATCCGCTAATCGATACCGCTCGACTTGGCCCGAGGCAGGGCGCGCGCCCATCGTGCGAGTGGGAGGTTCTTCGAGTTTGAAGAGGAATTGCGGGCTCGCCAGGACCGCTTCCAGCGTTTTCGCGACTCCCCGTTCGAAGCTCGCGTTCTGGCGGCCACGACGGTAGAAGCCCATCAGGCTCTCGAAATCGGGCGCGCTCACGGGACGCCGGAACGCATCGGTCGCGAGACGACGCACGATCGTCGCGGCGCAGGTGGCCTCCTCAACCGCCGACGTCGGACGACAGGTGAACACCGCTCGACGACTCACCGTCTCCGATACGCCCGTCGTGTGCTGAGGACCGACGATGTTGAGGCCACGGAGGTGCGGAAGCGTGGTGATGCCGTACGCGACGCCAATCTCGGTGTCGGCGAGCGTGTGATCGATCGGGGCAATCAGATCGTTGACGAGCCCCTCGAAACGGTTGATGAACGCGGCGGTCACGCGCCGCTGCCCGGCCTGCACGTGAACGAGCGGCGACTTCAGCTGCAGACCTGTCTTCTCTTCGCTCATCCGCGGGTTGACGTCGAAGAGCGCCGCCCTGGCGCCATCGATCGAGATCTCGAGCTGTTCCCCGGCCGCCGTGCTCCCGAACAGCAACCCCAGCGGCTCGGCGTAGAAATCGGCGCTGAAGATGTAGTCGCCGTCCGCCGGGAACGTGTGAATGACCGAGACGCCGCCGCGTGTTCCCAACGGCGCGCCGTCCACGCGCGCCAGCTGTGACGTCGCTTTCGAGACCTTGTAGGTGGCCTGACTTGGCGAGCTCTCGGGATCGCCAATCGCGAGCATCGTGATGCGACTGGCCGCGCGCAGATAGCCCTCCATCAGCGTCGGTGAAAACGTCTGCGCCTCGGCGATGTTGTCGAAGCCGTTGCTCACCGTGTCGGCCGGCAGGAACGCCGAGACATCCACATCGAGCTTGAGCAGGCGTTTCACTTCGCGCGCGTACTCGGCGCGGTTCAACCGTTGGAACGGACGCCAGCCTGGATCGGGATTCGCGAGGCTCGCCGCATCGAGCTTCGATTCCATCGCGCCGGCCAGCGCGCCGAGCGCTTCGGGAGACGGACGTCGGGCGCCCGGCGGCGGCATCATGCCCGCACGCAGCTTGCGGATCATCTTCTCGGCGACGGCTGGATGGTCGGTGGCGCGATCGGGGTCGAAACCAGCCAGCGAGAGCTCGCCGGCCTTGCCGCGCTCGTTGTGACACGTGGCGCAGTACTGCGAGACGAGTGCGGCGTTGGTCGCGGGCGCCTGCGCATGGGCCACGGTCGCGGGCGCAAGGCCCAACAGCATCGCCACCACCACGCGCTTCATCGGCAGAGTATACAACCGTGAGAAGATCCCGCGATGCGGGGTTCGCGCCTGAGATGGTGCAGTGCATTGACCTGCACGATCGCTCTGGTCGCGTGCGCTGCGCCACCGCCGGCGACGACAAACGGCGCGCCCGCCGCGACACGCGAGACCCAGCGAAAGGCCGTCCCGGAAGCGGCGCCAGAACCCGCCCCTTCGGCGTCTGAGATTGCTTCCGCCTCCGCTACCGCGGTGGGAGATCTGGATGCGCTGGCATCGCGAGGATCCATTCGCATCCTGGTTGCGCCAGGTCAGACGGACTATTTCATCGAGGGCGGGCAACAGCGCGGCGCGGCGTTTGATGCCGGCAAAGCGTTGGAATCGTTCGCGAATGCAACCCTCAACTCCGGCCAGTCGCGGCTGCGAGTCATCTTCATCCCGGCTCAGCCCGACGAGCTCCTCTCAGCACTCACCACCGGACGCGGCGACATCGTCGCTGGACGCTTCGCGAAGACATTTGAGCGCGAGGAGGTCGTGGCATTCAGCGAGCCGATCGTGACGGATGTGCGCGAAGTTCTCGTGAGTGGACCAGGTGTGCCACCGATTGTGAGCCTGGAAGACGTCGCAGGCCGGTCGATTCACGTGCGGAAAGGAGCGACCACTTCGCGAGTCTCACGCGATTGAACGCCCAATTCGCGAAGATCGACAAGACGGGTTGCAAAATCGTCGCAATGGACCCAGCGCTCACCGACGAGGATTTGCTGCAGATGGTCAACGACGGACGGGTGCCGCTGACGGTGGTGGATCACTACCTCGCTGCGGTATGGCGACCAACGCTCGACAAGATCGCCATCAATCCCGACGTGTCGGTGAGTCAAGACGGCGTCTACGCGTGGGCGGTGCGAAAGGATTCGCCAAAGTTGCTGACGCTCGTGAGCGACTTCATCCGCTCGCACCAACTCCAGGGGCTCGAGGCGCGCTCGGTCGCACGTCGTCTCGGTAGACGTTGATGGCGACCCGCACGAACTCGCTCGGCCAACCCATCGGCAATCACGTTGTCGATTGGACGCCACCACCGCATCCGCCTGGCAAGGTGTTGGCGGGCCGTTACTGCCGCGTCGAGCCCCTCGACCGCGCGCATCACGCCGCTCACCTGTTCGACGCCAACTCGCGAGATGTCGAAGGACGGAACTGGACCTATCTCTCGGTTGGTCCCTTCGCCTCGCACGAAGACTACACACGCTGGGTCGCTGAGGTCGCCCAAAGCGACGATCCGCAGTTCTACGCGATCACCGTTGACGATCGGGCCGTGGGGGTCGCGGCGTATCTCAGAATCATGCCGGCGGCGGGATCGATCGAGGTCGGCCACATCAACTTCTCGCCCCTCTTGCAGCGGACGTTCGCGGCCACCGAGTCGATGTTCCTGATGATGCAATACGCCTTCGCGCTCGGCTATCGGCGGTACGAATGGAAGTGCGACGCGCTGAACGCGCCTTCTCGCGCGGCTGCTCAACGACTGGGGTTATCCTTCGAAGGCGTGTTTCGTCAGGCTCTCGTCTATAAGGATCGCAATCGCGACACCGCCTGGTACGCGACGATCGATCGCGAATGGCCGGCCTTGCGCCACGCCTTCGAGCGCTGGCTGGACCCGTCAAACTTCGACCAGCACGGTCAGCAACGCGTGAGTCTGTCGACGCTCACGGCGCCCCTCCTCGTTTCGCGAGGATGATGAGGTCGACAAACCTGAAGGTTTGTCGCCACGCACAACGTGTCGCACAACGTGTCGCCACGCACAACGCCACGCACAACGTGTCGCCACGCACAACGCCACGCCACAGGTGGCGACAGACCTTCAGGTCTGTCGGGGATACCATTCCTCACATGCGCGTCCTTGTCTGCGAAGACGATCGCGTGATCGCCGACTTCGTCGCACAGGGTCTTCGCGAGGCTGGCTACGCCGTCGACGTCGCCGCCACCGGGACCGAAGGCCTGCGCCTGGCACTCCAGAATGCCTACGACGCTGCGGTCGTGGATGTGATGCTTCCCGGCGTCGATGGTCTGGCACTCATCGAACGCCTGCGGGCCGCGCGTGTGTCGACGCCCGTTCTGATCTTGAGCGCACGACGTTCCGTCGACGACCGCGTGAAAGGCCTGCAGGCCGGCGGCGACGACTATCTCACCAAACCCTTCGCGTTCGCCGAGCTGCTCGCGCGTGTGCAGGCACTGATTCGGCGATCGAGCGGCACGGCCGAGCCGACACGCCTCGTGGCGGGCGAGCTGACGATGCACCTGCTCTCACGGCGCGTCGAACGATCCGGCCACCCCATCGATCTGCGTCCGCGTGAGTTCGCGTTGCTCGAGTACCTGATGCGGCATCCCGGCCGCGTGTTGTCCAAGACGATGATCCTGTCGCACGTGTGGGGGTATTCGTTCGACCCGGGCACCAACGTGGTCGACGTGCTCGTCTCGCGGCTGCGCGAGAAAGTCGACCGGGGCTTCGACCGCAAGCTGATTCAGACGGTGCGAGGCGCGGGCTATGTCCTCAAGGTGGACTGATCGCTTTCGCCAGACGATCGGCCTGCGTTTGGCCGCGTGGTATCTGGGCACGTTCCTCGCCAGCACGGTCGTCATCGGCGTAATCATCTACACGCTGCTCGCGCAGTCGCTCGAAGCGCGCGATCGCGATCTCATTCAATCGACGCTCCGCGAGTACGCCGCGCGCTATCAGAGCGGCGGATTCGCCGCGTTGGCCAGCGCCGTCGAGCTCGAGCGGCGGTCGGGGTTACGCGAGCCTCTGTTCGTGCGGTTGGTGGGTCCATTCGAAGACGTGCTGCTCTACTCCCTGCCAGAAGCGTGGGGTGCGTTCGATCTGTCCGAGCTCCAAGAGAGCGGCACCAACGCCGTCTGGCGCCGCGTGCCCGCGCCCGGGCGCAACGCCTCGCTCGAGGTCGCCACGCTGAGCCTCGGCAGCGGCACCGTGCTTCAAGTTGGCAAGACGACAGAAAGTCGCGATCAGCTCCTCGCGGGATTTCGACGAGTGCTGCTGCTCGCGGCGACCGCGGCCCTCGCCGTCGGCCTCGCCGGCGGCGTCCTCCTGACGCGATCGACGCTGAAGCCGCTCCGCGATCTGCGCGACACCGTGCAGCGCATCCTGCAGACCGGCCAGACGGACGACCGCGTGCCGGTCGCCAGCACCGATGACGCCGTGGGCGAGCTGGGTCTCCTGTTCAATGCCATGCTCGCGCGCATCACGACATTGATTCACGGCATGCGCAACGCGCTCGATCACGTGGCCCACGACCTCCGCACCCCCATGACCCGGCTTCGCGTCACCGCGGAGTCGGCACTCTCGGTCGACGACCCGGCACGTCATCGAGAGGCGCTGTCGGATTGTCTGGAGGAATCCGATCGCGTGCTCTCGATGCTGACCAGCCTGATGGACATCTCCGAAGCGGAGACCGGCATCATGCGGCTGGTCCTCACCGACGTGGACGTCTCATCCATCGTCCGCGAGGTCGTTGGCCTCTATGAGGACGCGGCCGACGAAGCCGGCGTGACCCTCGCAGATTCGATGGGTCTCGGCTCTTCCACGAACGAAGTGAGCCCACGAGGGCCAGCCCGAGCCCACGAGCCGCCAAGCGGCGAGCCCACGAGGCCGACCAGCCTCCGCCAAGGCTACGGCGGTCCGCCGAAGCATCTGCGATGGCGGAAGGCCGAGCCTCAGAGCCTGTCGGTTCGCGCCGATCGCGATCGGCTCCGCCAGGCGCTCGCCAACCTCGTGGACAACGCCGTGAAGTACACGCCGCGCGGCGGCCGCGTCGATATTGAGGCCGTGCAGGAGGGCCCGGATGTCGCGATTCGCGTTCGCGACACCGGCATTGGTATTCCTGCGACCGACCTGCCGCGAATCTGGGATCGGCTGTACCGCGGGGATCAGAGTCGAGCGACGCGCGGGCTCGGATTGGGTTTGAGCCTGGTCCGCGCGTCGATCGAGGCGCAGGGCGGAACGGTCTCGGTTGAAAGCACTCCAGGCGAGGGGAGCACGTTCACGCTGCGCCTCCCCGCCAGCACCCCTGGCACGTAGGCACTCTGGCACCTCTGGCACCTTGGGCACCTCTGGCACCTTGGGCACCTTTGGCACCTTTGGCACCTTGGCACCTTTGGCACCCTTGGCACCCTTGGCACCTAGGAGCGTGTCCGAGTAATCGGTTTTCGCGAAACCGCGCGTCGAAAACGTTAGGAAAATCGCGCGCTGAGATCGCGAAAACCGCTGATTTCGGCATTACTCGGACACGCTCCTAGCCCTACATTACACGTTTGTAACGATCCGTTAAGACTCCTGTAGGGCCCGCGAACGTCTCAATAAGTACGGACAAAAAGGCGCAAGGCAAAGGCAAGACCGCCGTGTGCCTAGCAACAGGAGGAGTTACGAATATGACCCGTTCGATGTGGAAAGTCGGCGCCGTCCTTGTACTGGCCGGGGCCGTGACGGTGGCGGTGATGAGCGGCGCCGGGCTGACGCCCGGCGTGAATTCGATGGCGACGGCGCCGGCAGCCGCGCCGACCGCTTCGCCAGCCGTCCCTGCCATCCCAGCCGCAGGCACGGGCGCCATGGATATGGGGTTTGCCGAAGTCGTGGCCAAAGTCACGCCCGCCGTGGTGACCATTCGCACGGAGCGCAAGGCATCGGCACAGTTCACCCAACTGCCAGACGGCTTCCCGTTTGGCGATCTCTTCGGCCAGCGCCTGCCACGCGGCCGTAACATGCCGGCGCCCATGCAGCGCGGACTCGGCTCCGGCGTCATCGTCACACGCGATGGCTACATCCTGACCAACCATCACGTCGTCGAAGGCGCGGAGCGCATTCAAGTGGAACTGTCCGACACGCGCGCGGTCGACGGCAAGTTGATCGGCGCCGATCAGCCGAGCGATCTGGCGGTCGTGAAGATCGACGCGAAGGATCTGCCCACCATGCCGCTCGGCGATTCCAACGCGATGCGCGTGGGTGATGTCGTTCTCGCCATCGGCAACCCGCTGGGTGTCGGCCAGACGGTGACGATGGGAATCGTGAGCGCGAAGAGCCGGGCAACCGGTTTCGGCGACGGCAGCTTCGAGGACTTCCTGCAGACTGACGCCGCGATTAACCAGGGCAACTCCGGCGGCGCGCTCGTGAACACGAAGGGCGAGCTGGTCGGGATCAACTCACAGATCCTGTCCCCGTCGGGCGGCAACATCGGGATCGGCTTCGCCGTTCCATCGAACATGGCGAAGAACGTCATGGATCAGCTTGTAGCCGGCGGCCGCGTTCACCGCGGCAGGCTCGGCGTCATCGTGCAGGGCGTGACGGGCGATCTCGCGGCGGGTCTCGGCCTGGATCACCAGGGGGGCGCGATCGTCAGCGACGTCACCGAGGGTAGCGCCGCCGAGAAGGCGGGCCTCAGGCGCGGCGACGTGATTCTGAGCTATCAGGGCCGTGCGGTGGTTGACACCAACTCGCTGCGCAACGACATCGCTTCGACCAAGCCGGGCAGCACAGTGACGCTCGAGGTGCTGCGCGACGGCAAGAAGAGCGAGGTGCGTGCGACGCTCGACGAGCTGCCAACCGCCGAGAAGGAAGACGTCAGGAGCGATTCGAGAAGTGGCGCGGGCCGCTTCGGGTTGACGCTGCAATCGCTGACGCCGGACATCGCGGCGCAGCTCGAGCTGCCGAGAAACGCGACTGGCGTCGTCATTGCCGACATCGATCCATCGGGCCGCGCTGCGGCGGCTGGTCTTCGTGAAGGCGACGTCATTCAGCAGGTGAACGGACGTTCGGTGCGCACACCGGCCGAGGTGAAGTCGGCGCTCGATGCGTCGACCGATCGCCCGGCCGTCCTCTTGATCGCTCGCGGCGGCACCACCTTCTTCGTGCCGCTCCGCGGGTAAGCGTCGAGGGCCAGGGACCGACTACCGCTCGGTCCCTGGTCTTCGGACGGTGTCAGACACCAATCCAAAAATTGCCAACCTGTGGAAAACTCAGCGCGCAAGTACTCAGTATCTTCACATGTTCAACGTTTTTTGGAATGGTGTCTGACACCGTACGGCTCGACCGTCGCCTTCGGGACACACACCCCGATCTCTCCTGGCGACAGATCCGCGACGCGATCGAACAAGGCCAGGTCACCGTCGACGGGCGGGTCCAGCGCGACCCCGGTCACCCTGTCGGCACACAGATCGACGTCAGACTCGATCGCAACCGCCCAGCTCGCCGACCAACGCGGGCGCCGTTCGAGATCCTCTACGAAGACGATCAGATCCTCGTGATCAATAAGCCGGCCGGGGTGCTCTCAATCCCGACCGCCCTCGAACAACGTGACGTCGAGGACACCGTTCTGCGACGCGCGCGCGAGTACGTCACACACAAGCTCGGGCATCGTTCCTACGTGGGCATGCTGCATCGGCTTGACCGCGACACCTCGGGCGCGCTCGCCATCGCGCTCTCGAAGGACGCGCACACCGCAGGCCGCGACCTGTTCAAGCGGCACCGATTCGAGCGTCGCTATCTCGCCATCGTGCAAGGCGTTCCAGCGCGTGATCGCGGGACAATCGAGTCGCGCATCTCATCTGAGTACCGCGACGGCCGGCGACGGCTTGTGGGCGAGCGGCAGGAAGGGCGTGACGCGAGGACCGACTACGTCGTGCGGGAGCGGTTCGCGGGCGTGGCCCTCCTCGAGCTCAGGCTCCACACCGGGCGTCAGCATCAGATTCGCCTCCACCTCGAGAAGCTTGGCCATCCCTTGATCGGTGAGAGGGTGTACGCCTCAGGCAACCCTAAAGGGTTGCCTCTACATAGAACGAAGGGCTCAGGCGGCTCAGGCGAGACCAACCAGCCTCCGCGAAAGCTACGGCGGTCCGCCGAGCAGCCTCCACTAAAGCTACGGCGGTCCTCCGAAGCCTCGGCGAAGGCGGAAGGGTTGCCTCCACATAGAACGAAGGGCTCAGGCGGCTCGGGTGAGTCTCACCTGCCTCCGCGTACGATGCTCCACGCTTGGACGCTCGCCTTCCCTCATCCCATCACGGGCACGATGATCTCCGTCGAAGCACCGCTGCCAGACGACTTCCAACGCCTGCTGGCACGACTGAGACGGACGCCCGGCTAAGAAACTGTCGCCCGCCGCCGCTCGCTCTCGATTCACGCGAGCTTTGGCGAGGTCCAGTCGAACCTGACGAACCTGACGAACCGGTCGAACCGGTCGAACCAGTAGACTAGCGCGATGATCGCTCGGCGGCCGTGCCGTCCCATTTTACTCCTCTCATTTCTGACCCTCGCTTCTCCCCTCTTCGCCCAGACTCTGCAGATCGCGTCTCCCAATGGCCGACGCCAACTGACGGCGATCGCTGCGACCGGAACCATCACGGTCGATGGCGCACTGGATGAGAACGTGTGGAGACAAGGCGAGGCGGCGACCGGCTTCATCCAAGCCGACCCTCGGGAAGGCGAAGCCGCGACCGAGACGACAGAAGTGCGCGTCGCCTTCGACGCTGACTATCTCTACATCGGAGCGTTCTGCCGCGACGCGTCTCCAACCGGCATCGTCGTCAACGAGATCCGGAAAGATTTCGCCGGACGGGATCAGGACATCTTCGAAGTGCTCCTCGATACGTTCGCGGATCGGAGAAATGGCTTCGTGTTCGCGACCAACGCGAGAGGCGCGAAGGCGGATACGCAGGTCGCCAACGAGGGCCGCGATGTGAATCCCAACTGGGACGCCGTGTGGTGGGTGGCGGCCAGGCAGGGACCAGACGGGTGGACGGCGGAGTTCCGGATTCCCTTCAAGACGCTCCGATTTGAGGGCGGCGACGCGCGGACCTGGGGCATCAACTTCGCCCGACGTGTCCGTCGGAAGAACGAAGTGAGCTATTGGTCACCCGTGTCTCGCGCCTACTCGATCTATCGCGCGTCAGTCAACGGCGACTTGACCGGGCTGCCATCGCTGCAGCGAGGACGGAATCTGCGAGTGAAACCCTTCGTATTGGCTGGCGCCGTACGGGGAGTTGGCGAGAACGCCTTCGACGGCGACACTGGACTGGGCGTCGACGTCAAAGCGGGGGTCACCCCCTCGCTCACGCTCGACGTCACGATCAAGCCCGACTTCGCGCAGGCCGAAGCCGACGAGCAACAAGTGAACCTCACTCAGTTCAGCTTGTTCTTCCCCGAGAAGCGCGAGTTCTTCCTCGAGAACTCCGGCATCTTCTACTTCGGCGACATTCCGCGAAACCAGCGCAGCGTCCAGCGTTTCCGTCCACCCGAGGAAGATCTGCTGCTGTTCTTCAGCCGTCGCATTGGCCTCACGAACAACGGCGAGCAGGATCCGCTGCACGGCGGCGTCCGCCTGACGGGCCGCGCCGGCAAGTTCGGCCTCGGCCTGATGACGATGCAGAGCGATGGTGTCGATGGAGCGTACGGCAACAACTACACGGTCCTGCGTGCGCGAAGAGATGTCTTCAGCAGCTCCGACATCGGCGCCATCGTGCTGTCTCGTGAGGCGTCGGGCGGAGGCAGCGACTTCAACCGGGTCGTGGGGGTGGACGCGAACTTCCGCTTCTTCAGGAGCCTGAATCTCAACACATTCGCCGCCCGCTCGGACACCCCGGGTGTGACGACGAATCAGAACTCGGCAAAAGCGTCAATCGGATGGGAGGACAGCCTCTGGCGTCTGCAGACGTCGATCATGACCATTGGCGAGGGCTTCCGCGACGACATGGGATTTGTCCGGCGGAGCGGAGTCACGCGCCAGTTCTACGACGCCGCCTGGATGCCGCAACCCGAATCACTTCGTCGTCACGGCATTCGCCAACTGCAGCCGCACGCGCGCGTCTGGAGCTACTACGACCCGCACGGCACGCTGGTCACGCGCCAAGGGCACGTGGCCAATCAGATCACGTGGGAGAACGGATCCTATTTCGAATACGCCTACGAGCCACGCCTGGAAGCCATCACCAAACCGTTCACGATTGCCCCGGGCGTCGTGATCCCTCCAGGCCGCTACGACTGGGACCAGCATCTGATGGTCTTCGAGAGCGATCACAGCAAGATGCTGTCTGGCGCGGCCCGCGCGACCCTTGGCGAATTCTGGAGCGGCACGCAGAAGACGATGCAGGTGAGCGTTCTGTTCAGGCCGAGCTATCGCCTGGTGTTCGATCTGGGCCTGCAAGTCAGCAAGATCGCTCTGAAACTTCCCGACGCCGATTTCACGACGTCACTTGCGACGCTGAGAATCGGCTACTCGTTCAGCACCAATGTGTTTCTCGACTCGCTGGTGCAGTATCGCAACGACGTGCACCAGTTCTCGGCCAACCTGCGGTTCAACCTGATTCATCGGCCGCTCAGCGACTTTTTCATCGTCTATAACGAATCACAGTACACGGATGCTGAGCAGACGGCCGGTCGTGGCATCGTCGTGAAGTACACGCAGATGTTCAATTTCTGAATCTCCAGCCTTGCCATTGCCGATCGACCGAATGCCTGATCGACCGACTGTTGGGTGAAGGACAATCGTCAGATTTTTGTGAATCTGATTGAGCGATTTGGGATGGATGATTCAGTTGCGGCGTCTCCTTCCGCTGGCCGTTTTCCTTGAAGCAGCCAGCATCGCCAGCAGCTCTCCCGCTTCCTGCTGAAGTTGCGCTAGCTTTTGACCGGATGCCACCGTCCAGGCGTATTCGGCATTGCCCTTCAACATCACATCGGGCGTGACGACGATTCAAGGGACGGCAGGCCGGCCCATCGTGAACGGCCAGTTCATCGGACGCAACGCCGGCGTCGGCAGCGACTTCTTCACGCTCAACGCGCGCGTGAGCCGCCAGTTCCGGCTTGGTCGCGCGCGCATCGAAGGGATCGTCGATATTTTCAACCTCACCAATCGCGGCAATGCGGTGACGCGGAACGCGAACTTCGGATCCGGCGCGTATCCGGCCAATCCCGTGCCGACGTTCAATCAGATCACCGCCGTGGGTGAACCACGCAGCGCGCAGCTCGCGGTGCGTGTCGGATTCTAGAGGCGCGATAGCGCGGGCCCCACGAGCGGCGACGCCGCGAGCCCACGAGTGAGCGAGGCAGCGAGCCGCTAGTTCCGGAACACAAGGAAGTGTTGGCGGGGCAGAAAGTCGTGCTTCGCGTCGAGCTGAAACCCCGCGTCTTTCATCTCGGATTCGATCTGCTCCGGCGTGAATCGAAAATGGACCGGAGGGCCATCCGGCGCGTCCTTGCGAAAATCGACGATCGCGACGCGGCCCGTCGGCGTGAGCGACTTCCGCAAATCCCGGAAATAGGCGACGCGATTGGGCAAGTGATGGTAGGTATCGACGACGAGCACCAAGTCCACCGGCGCCGGAAGATTGGGACTCGAGGCCGCGGCCAGCACCGGCACGATGTTCGTTAGACGCTCTGACGCCGCACGCTTCTTCAGGTAATCCACCATCGACGGCTCGATATCCACGGCGTAGACAGTTGCCGCCGGCGCCGACCTGGCGAGACGCACGCTGAAATAGCCAGTGCCGGCGCCGATGTCCGCGAGTGATGTTCGAGAGTCCAGTTGCAGCAATTGGATGACGCGATTGGGCATCTGCCAGGCGTCCCGCGCCGGGTCATCGAACGACTTGGCGAACCTGGCCGGATCATCGAAGCGATGCCGCATGTGATCCGGTTTGGTCCCAGCTGGCGGCTGGGTCTGAGCGAGAACGGCTCCCGCGCTCCCCAGTGCCACCGCGATCATCAACGCCCCGAATGTTCTTGCCCGCATGGCTCTCCTCTCTTGCGCGCCTGCCGTCACGATCCGCACGCTCTCCAACATTCTGGACTAGACAACGGTTGCGCGCCTGCGACTATTTGTCGCGCTGGTTCGAGCGCGGCAAATTGTCGCAACCGGCGATTGGAAGATCGCTACAGTGAAAGACGCCTGCATCCCGGAGGCTTGTGCCGGTCGGGTTCGGAGTCGCCAATGAACGACAGCCTGATGGGTGTTGTGACCTACTGCGTGGCCCTCGCCTGCGGACTGATGGCGGGCGTCTTCTTTGCCTTCTCGGCGTTCATCATGAAGGCACTGGCCCGTGTGGCACCGGCGCACGGCATCGTCGCAATGCAATCGATCAACGTCTTCGCGGTGACGCCGTTGTTCATGACCGTCCTCTTCGGGACCGCGGTCGCATGCCTTGTGCTGGCTGTCTCCTCCATCCTCAACTGGCAGAGGGCGAGTGCCGTCTATGTGTTCGCAGGGTGCCTCCTGTATCTGGTCGGTACGATTCTCGTGACGATCGTCTTCAACGTGCCCAGAAACAACGCGCTGGCGGCCGTGGATCCGAACAGCGCTGACGGCGCTCGCCTGTGGGCGGACTACGTCTCGAGCTGGACGGCCTGGAATCACGTGCGGACGGTCGCTGCCCTGGGCGCGTCGGCGTTGCTGACCCTTGCGTGAAAGGTGTGGCCGTCGTCTCTCGGAATTAGCCCGGGAAAAACGTGAAAGGCTTTGACCCAGCCTTTCATTCGAACGTATTGTGATCCGTCCCTCGATACAGCCACGGGGCAGGAGACGACCACTCACTGACTGAGCTTTCGGACGCGGCCGAATCCCCCGCTCGAGACACATCGTCAATTCAGCGCCGAAAGCTTGCCGTGCTCACCCTCGGCGCGGTGGGCGTCGTCTACGGCGACATCGGGACCAGTCCGCTATACGCGTTACGGGAGTGTTTCCACGGCACGCACGGCATCGAGCCGACGCGAGAGCACGTGCTGGGCGTCCTGTCGCTGATCTTCTACGCGCTGACGTTGATCGTTTCGATCAAGTACCTCGTCTTTGTGATGCGAGCAGACAACAAGGGCGAGGGTGGCATCCTGGCCCTGCTGGCGCTGGTCTCGCAACAGCCTGCGGCTCGGCGTCGAAGTCGCGCCACGCTGATCACGCTTGGCCTGTTCGGCGCGGCGTTGCTGTATGGCGAAGGCATGATCACGCCAGCGATCTCGGTGCTCAGTGCAGTCGAAGGGCTGGGCTTGGCGACGCAGGTGTTCGAGCCGATCGTGGTGCCGACCACGATCGCGATCTTGCTCGGTCTGTTTCTGATCCAGCGCCACGGTACCCAGCGTGTCGGCACGCTCTTCGGACCGGTGATGGTCCTCTGGTTCCTGACCATCGCGGCTCTCGGCGCGTATTGGATTGCGCAGGATCCGCACGTGCTCGCGTCGCTCAATCCGGTCCACGCCATCCGCTTTCTGGCGACCAACGGGTGGCAGGGATTCATTGTGCTGGGCTCGGTCCTCCTCGTGGTGACCGGGGCCGAGGCGCTCTATGCCGACATGGGCCACTTTGGACGCAAGCCCATCCGCCTCGCCTGGTTCGCGCTCGTGCTGCCAGCGCTGTTCATCAACTACCTCGGCCAAGGGGCGATGCTGCTCGACCATCCCGAGCTGGCCGAGTCGCCGTTCTATCATATGGCGCCGCGGTGGGGGCTGTACCCCCTCGTCACCCTGGCGACAGCTGCGGCGGTCATCGCCTCACAGGCGCTGATTTCGGGCGCCTTCTCGCTGACGCGACAGGCGATCCAGCTCGGCTACGCGCCGCGTCTCGATATCGAGCACACCTCGGACACCACCGAGGGCCAGATTTACATTCCGCAAGTGAACACCGCGCTGATGCTCGCCACGATCGGCCTCGTTCTCGGCTTCCGTAGTTCGAGCGCGCTGGCGGCGGCGTACGGCATCGCCGTCGTGTCGACGATGGTGATTACCACGCTGCTCACGTATCTGGTCGCTCGCGACGCCTGGGGCGTCCCGCGCGCGGTTGCCGGATCGCTGGCGATGTTCTTTCTGATTATCGACCTGGGATTCTTCAGCGCCAGCCTGACGAAGGTCGCGCAGGGCGGCTGGTTCCCGCTCGTCTCCGGCGCGTTGATCTACACCGTGCTGTCGACCTGGAAAGCCGGCCGCGCGCTGCTGGCGTCGCGCATCAACGAGCGCATTTATCCGCTCGATCGGTTCATGAAGGACATCAAATGGCAGCCGCCGCCGCGCGTCTCGGGCACGGCCATCTTCATGACCAGTCTCAATCAGGGCACACCGCCTACCTTGCTCCACAACCTCGAGCACAACCAGGTGCTGCACGAACGCGTGATCCTGTTGACGGTCATCACGAGCGATGTGCCCTACGTCAATTCAGCGGACAGAACGCAGATTCAACCGCTGGAAGAGGGCTTCTACCGAATGTCCCTGCAGTACGGCTTTGCTGAACAGCCGGACGTGCCTGTGGCGCTGAAGGAAGCCGCGAAGACCGGGTTCCCGTTCAGGATGAGCCGCACCACGTTCTTTCTCGGCATCGAGACGTTGCTGCCGACCAGCCGGCCGGGGATGGCGCTCTGGCGCGAGCGGCTCTTCGTGTTCACCGCGCGCAACGCCGTGCGGGCGACGTCGTTTTTCAGGATTCCACCTGAGCGAGTCGTCGAGATCGGGATACAGGTGGAGCTCTAGGATCGACGAGCGTGGCGACAAACCTTTAGGTTTGTCGATCTACTTCGCCGGCCTCCAATCATCCGCCGCCTCGAGTATTTGCTGGATGGTGTACTGAGTCGACCCTGTGAATTCGTAGTCATTGGGGTCGGACACAAGGCCGGCACGAACTGGATTCAGCACGACATATCTTGCCACTCCCAGGATCGGTTCCCCTTCTCGAAGCACGCGATCATAGTAGCCGGGCTGCCATATGGGGTCGGGCCGATCGACAAGCCTCATTTGTCGCCACGCAAATCCCGTTTGCGTGTTCCAGCTCCTGATGAACGTCGTCAACTGACTGTTGTCGTGTTCGCCGACAGCCACGACATGGGCGTGATCTGGCATCAGGCAGTACGCAGGAAGTGCAAAGCCATAAGCTGACGCTGATCGCAGTAACTTCGCGATCACGTCTCGAGCAAAGGCCGCGTCCTCGAAGATTCGCCGGCGCCGATGCGTGCAGATGGTGACGAAATAGGCCTGTGGTCCTCGATAGTCGAAACCAGGATGACGGCGGGTTCGGCGAAGTGGCACAGCCAGTCGGTTGCAATGGCTCGGCCATGATCGACAAACCTAAAGGTTTGTCGCCACAAGACGCCACAATCGACTCGGCGCGGCCTTCACGTTTTTCCTGCCGCTCACATAGGGCACGCCCAGCTCCCAGTCATAGGCGACCTGCCTCATGGATGGATCAGGCCCGCGCGACCAGGAGCGGCCGGACCGCAGCCATGAGAATCAGGATCAGTCCAAACGTGCAGACGATTGTCGCGCCGGTGGGCAGGTCGAGCGCGACGGAGAAGTACATGCCGAGCACCGACACGACGGTGCCCATGATCCACGCGATCGCGAGCCGCGTTCCGACGCGATCGGCGTACAGCATGGCCGCGACCGACGGGACGATCAGATAGCAGAACACCAGCAGCACGCCGGCAATGGCCACAGAGCGGGTGACGACAAATCCGAACGAGGCATAGAAGAGAAAGTCCCACATCCTCACCGAGATGCCTCGGGCGGCGACGGAAACCGGGTCGATCGAGATCTCCAGGAACCGCTTGCGGTAGATGAAGTGAAACAGTCCGATCGCCAGGTAAATCCCGGCGGTCGACCAGACCTCCGGCCACTGCACCGACAGGATGTTTCCGACCAGCATGTCCCTGAGGTGCTCGGATTCCCCGGTGGCTTTGCTCATCGCGAGAATGACCGCCGCTGACGCCACGGCGTATGAAATCCCGATGATGGCCTCTTGCGGGATCTTGACCTCGTGGCCTTTGATCAAGGCAAAAATCAGCGCCCCAATGATCGTGAATCCCAGGCTCACCCAGTAGATCACCGGCGCGTGCGGGTCGTAGCCCTGCCAGACGGCGATCGCCGCGCCGAGCGACGCAATCTGGGCCAGCGAGAGGTCGACGAAGATCACGCCTCGCTCAACCACGTGCAGACCGAGATACGCGTGAATGCCGGCGATGATCAAACTGGCGGCCATCGCCGGGGCGAGAAACTGAAAGACGCTCCAGTCCATATTTCCTACCGTGCAGCAACCAGCTTGAGCGCGCCGACCAGGAGGTTCACGTTGTAGTCGAAGAGCTGGATGTAGCCGGTCACCGCCTTGGCCCCGCCGACCGAGGGCGCGAGCACCACCACCTGCGCCCCAACCTGCGCAGCGACCGAGCGTGGCGTCTTCAAATCGAAGTACGGCTCGACGAGAATCACCTTCACCTGCTGGCGCTTCATTTCGGCGATCAGGCTGATCGTGTGTGACGGCGACGGCGGAATGCCCGGCTTTGGCTCAACGTAGCCAATCACATCGAGGCCAAAGCGCTCGGTGAAGTTCGGCCACGAGCGGTGATAGGTCACGGCCTTCACGCCCTTGTACGGGGCCATTGCGGAGGTCCACCGTTTCTGTCCCTCGGCAAGACGTCGGTCGAAATCGGCGTATCGCTGTTCAAAGGTTGCGCGATCACCGGGTGCGATCCGAGCCAGCGCCTCGAGAATCGCCTTGGCGATGATGCGGCCATTGTCGGGATCGAGCCAGTAGTGCGGATTGCCGGACGGATGGACGTCGCCCATCGCTCGCGTGATCTGGCCGGTTGGAATCTCGAGAATGCGCACGCCGATCGACGCGTCGAGATACCCCGGCCCGCCTGGCTGAATTCTGGCGTTGCGGCTCTGCGTGAGAAGTGGCGGCAGCCACCCGATCTCCAGCTCGCGCCCGACCACGATGAGCAGGTCCGCGTTGTGCAATTTGAGAATGAAGCTGGGCTTGGGTTCGACGAAGTGAGGATCCTGGTACCCGCGTGCCAGCGATTCGACGCTCACCTTGTCGCCGCCGACTTCGCGGACCAGCGCCGCGAGATCTTCAGTCGTCGTGATCACTTTGGGAGGCGCCGCGATCGCCACGCCACTCACAGACCCGACTAGAACAACTGCGGGCAACAGACGATTGAGATGTGAATTCATACGATCACCTGCCCCACCCGGCCTACCCGGCCCACCCGGCCTACCCGCCCTACCCGCCCTACCCGGCCCACCCGGCCTACCCGGCTTACCCGGCTTACCCGGCTTAGCCGCCCCTAAAACACATGTGCGCCGTGCGCGCCGATCGAGAACAAGAACTGAAACAGGAATTCGTTTCCTCGAACGCCGTCGCCGTACCGCACGTGGCGGTACTGGCCGCGCACCTGGTTGAACTCACTCGGCCAATACGTCAGAACGAGCGATCCGCCTTTGTCGACGATGGACGGGTCGAACAACTGGGCTGAGCGGTCGTAGCGTGCGCCGGCGAACCAGCGCCTGGCGAATTGGTATTCCGCACTCCCGTAAAAGCCCATCGCGGTCTCCCCATTTCGTCCAGGCGATCGAGGCTGGCTCCACACGAACTCGGTTCGCGCGAGGAATCGCCGGTAGATGGCGCGCTGGAGCGGTCGATACCGGAAGGTCGCGTCAACGCCAAAAAGCCGGTTGCGCAAGTCCGCGCCAATTCGCGCCAGGGGCGCCGCGTCGTTGGGACCGTAGGCGAAGGACCCACCGACATCGAGGTTTGTGCCCTCCGTCAGATCGCGGTAGGCGCGAAGCCGGCCGACGTAAGACAACCTCGATCGCTGCGACGACTGAAACACGTCGGAGTTTCCGTAGTAGGTCTCCGCCGTCGCTTCCAGAAACATGAAGGGGTTGTGAATCAGATGCGAGAGCGACACGCCGGGGTCGGAGATCCCTTCTTCGCCACCCACCAGGTTTTGCGTCACGAGTGGTCGATCGGTCCAAGGCAATAGGTGGACGTGCAGCGTGTTGACCTTGCCGAACTGGGCCCGCATCTTCCCGACCTTGAGGAGGAAATCGCCGGGCAGCGTGTGGAAGGTGACGAATCCTTCTTCGACCTCGAGGCCCTCGGGCCCGGCAGCGAGAAAGAAGTCCGCGCGCGCGTACGGATCCACGACGGCTTGCAGTGACGTTTCGACTTCGTTCAAGCCAAACGTCGGCTGCGTGCTGTTGAGGTTCTTTCCGGCCGCGCCGAGAAAATTGCCGATCACGGCGATGTCGGGATTAAAGACCTTCGCGCCTTGTACGCCGCCGGTCTGAACAGACGCCGGTTGGGCCGGTTGTGGCGACGGCTCTCCAGGGGCTCGTGGAGGCAACCCGCTCAGCTTCTGTTCGAGCGCGGTCAGCCGCGCATCGTAGTGCTCCCGCATGACGGCCAGCTCTTGCCTCAGCCGCTCGACCTCAGCCTGCGCCTGGCGAAGTTCGACAGACGGCTCGCTCTGCGCGAGCGCAGGGCCTGCGGCAACTCCGACGACCAACATCAACGACGACAACGCGCGACAGCTCGAGAGACTCGCGACCATGAGATGGCCCCCTGACAACTCGAAAGGCAGAATGCACGAGGCAGAAGGCAGAGCTTCGACCTCGACCCACGACCGCCGGTGAACCGGCGACGGGCTACGAGTTGAGAGGAGGCGCGCGGCAGGCGCGGACCGAATGATCGGCCGCGGTCGTGGTGTCGAGAATCCGAAGAGTACTTGCCGGGAGTGGAGCGGGAATGGCGAGGCTGACGACCGACGGGGTTATCGTGCCATTGACCGCGCGCAGTAAATGACACACCGCGCAATGGGTCGGTTGGCCGTCAAGTTCGAGCGCCGACATCGCCGCCGTCGAAGCCTGCTGGCTCCCGGCTGACAGACACGCGGCGTCGTCGGCCGCACCGATCCCATGCGACTCATACAGCGGCAGACCGGTGCTCGACAGAAACGCGCAGAGCGCGAGCCAGACGATCGACCGTGGCGTCCTGAGGCGCAGCGACACGATGACTTCACTGTAACACTTGTGTCATCATTCGGCCTCTTTCACGGAGCCGACAATGCGGAGATTCCGGTCAGTTGTGGTGGCAGCCTTCTGCGCCCTCGGGGCGGCCTGCGCGACTTCCGAGACGGCGCCGCGGGCGCCCTTCAGCGTTGTCGAAGCCACCATTCCCCAGATGCAAAACGCGATGGAAGACGGCCGCGTCACCTCGCGACAACTCGTCGAGCAATACCTCCAGCGCATCGGCCTCTACGAGGACAAACTGAACGCCGTGATGGCCGTGAATCTCAAAGCCCTCGACGAGGCGGACCGCCTCGATCAGGAGCGCAGGCAGGGGAAGATTCGCGGGCCCCTCCACGGCATTCCCGTGGCGCTCAAGGACAACATCCACACAGCGGACATCGCGACAACCGGTGGGGCGATCGCATTCGAGGGCTTGATGCCGCCGTACGACGCGACGCTCACGACCAATCTGCGCGAGGCAGGCGCCGTCATCATCGCCAAGACCGTGCTCACCGAGTTGGCAAACTTTGTCGCGCAGGGCATGCCCGGCAACTACAGCGCCTTAGGCGGCTACGGTCTCAATCCGTACGATGCGCGCCGCGATCCACGAACCGCTACAGCCGATGGGCGGCCGGTCTTGAACACTGGCGGATCCAGCTCCGGCATTGGCACCGCGGCAAATTTCTGGGCCGGCAACGTCGGCACGGAAACATCGGGCTCCATCCTGAGCCCGTCGAATCAGAACATGCTGGTCGGCATCAAGCCGACGGTCGGCCGCATCAGCCGCTACGGCGTGATTCCGATTACCGCCGATCAAGACACCGCGGGCCCGATGACCCGGACGGTGACCGACGCGGCCATTCTGCTGGGAGTTCTCGAGAGCGCGAAGCCCGATTCGCACGACACCGCGACGAACACGTGTCAGCCGCCGCCCAATCGCGACTACACGCCGCACCTGAAGCGTGACGGTCTCAAAGGCGCGCGCATTGGCATCCCGCGCGCGTTCTACTACGACAAACTGGTACTGCCCTTCGACCGCAGGCCGCGCCCTTCGACAACCTCGGGGCGCCCCGAGCCTGTCGAGGGGCGCGGCGGCCTCAACGAAGGGCAGGCCAAGTCGATGGCCGAGGCCATCGAGGTCCTGAAGAAGGAAGGCGCGGTCCTCGTCGATCCGGCCGACATCGCGACCGTGGTCGACAACGATCCGAAGAACAACCTCCTCCAGTGGACCACCTGCGGCGGAAACGACAAGAAGGGCGCGGACGCCAACTGCTCGATCGTCTTCAAATACGGCATGAAGCGCGACTTCAACGCGTGGCTGGCGTCGCTGGGCCCCTCGGCCCCGGTGAAGACATTGTCAGAGCTCCGCGCGTTCAACCTCGCACATGCGAACCGGAATGCGATCAAATACGCGCAAGCCAACCTCGACATCTCCGACGAGATGGATCTCGAGAAGGACAAAGCGCGCTGGGAAGCTGACCGGGCCAAAGACATTCGTTTGGCCGGCACGGAGGGAATCGAGGCGGTGATGAAGGCGCAGAAGCTCGACGCCCTCCTCTTCCCCGGATCGAGCGGCGCTGGAATCGCGGCGAAGCCTGGCTACCCCACAGTGATCGTGCCGTTTGGTCTCGTGGCGCCGGCGCCGCCGGCAAATGCGCCGTTCCCGGAGGGCTTCACCCCGAAGCCGGGGCCGTATGGGGTGAGCTTCACCGGCATGGCGTGCAGCGAGCCGCGCCTCATCGAGTTGGCGTTCGCGTTCGAGCAGGCCACCAAGCGGCGGGTCCCGCCCTCAAGTGCGCCCTAGTTCGTGCGTGACGAAGAAGATAGAAGGAAGAAGCAAGAAAGCGCGGACGGTCAGACGACTCGAGAGGAAACCAGCCATGAGTGACGCCGACGATCTGCAGCTCGACCTCGCGAATCAGACGAGCACGGCGTCCGTGCGGCCGCCGCAGAAATCCGGCGGCGGTCCGCCGATCGTGCGGATTGCGATCGCTGTCCTGATCCTGCTGCTGCTCGGTGCGGGTGGATGGTGGTGGTATACGCAGCGCCAGGGGCAGGAGCCCGTCCGCACTGCGGTCGGCGGCACCGAGGCGCCAGTCGCCGCTCCGGCCGCGCAAGCGCCCGAGCTGCCGCCAATGGATCAGATGGATCCGTTCCTTCGAGCGCTGCTCGGCGCGCTCTCCAGCCACCCCGACCTGGCGTCGTGGCTGGCCTCCGACGATCTCATCAGGCAGCTTGCCGCGGCCATCGACAAGGCATCGCGCGGACAATCGCCGTCACGCGACTTCAAGCCGTTCGCACCGAAGACGGGGTTCATGGTGACGAAGCGCGGAAACCGACTGGCCATCGATCCGGCCGGCTACCGGCGGTACAAATCGCTCGTCGATGGCGTGACCGCCGTCGATGCATCGGCCATCGCCAAGGCCTATCGCACGGTCCATCTCCGCCTGAACGAGGCCTATCGCAACCTCGGCCACCCGAACGGTGAGGTGGACGTCGCTGTTGACGCCGGCTTGACCATTCTGCTCGACACACCCGTGCTGAAGGATCCGACGTATGTCGTCGAAGCGTCTGGTGTGAGATACAAGTTCGCCGACGCCAAGACCGAAGCGCTCTACGGATCTCAGAAGCAGCTACTCCGCATGGGCCCCGATCAAACCGACAAAGTGCTCGTGTGGCTGAGGGCGTTGCAGGCGTCGTTGCAAGGAACGCTCACCGCGAAATAACCTGGAGACGTGAACTAGTCAACATGTAGGCAATTCGTCCGAACTAAAGGTCGCGCACCTCCATCGTGTAGTCGATCGTCTGAATCCTTCATCCTTCGGAGGGTCCCATGAATCGCTGGCTGCTCGCCGTCGTGCTCCTCACTCCGTTGGCCTTCGCGACCCGTTCCGCGCACGCCCAACTGCAATTGCCAGAGCGCCCCGTCGCACTTCCCAATCGAATCAGCTTCAACGTCGTCGAAGCCACGATCCCTGAGATGCAGTTGGCCATGGCCTCGGGCCGAGTCACGTCGAAGGACATCGTCGCGGCGTACCTCGCGCGCATTGCGCAGTACGAGCCGCTCCTGAACGCCGTGATCTCCGTGAACCAGAATGCCTATAACGACGCGGACGATCTGGATCGCGAGCGCGCACTCGGGCGCGTGCGCGGACCACTGCACGGCATCCCGATCGCGGTCAAGGACATTCTCAACACGACGTTCATACCGACCACGGGCGGCGCATTGGCGTTCGTGGGGTTGACGCCCCCGTACGACGCGCCGGCGGTGGTGAAGCTGCGCGAACGAGGCGCCGTGATCATCGCGAAGACGGTGCTCACCGAGCTCGCCAACTGGGTGACCAACGGCATGCCGGGCAACTACAGCACCGTCGGTGGGTACGGCATGAATCCGTACGATCCGAGGCCCGATCCTCGGCCGGGCACCAACGATGGC
>JBOGIV010000159.1:0-11543 GCA_050747925.1 Vicinamibacterales bacterium | reverse complement strand
GGAGCGCCGCAAAACGCGAATTGGGATCCGATTCTCTACAGCGACTTGATGTTCTTCGCCAACTACGAGGTGAGCAAGATGACCGGCTACGGCATGCCCGGCGTCTGGCACTTTGGCTTCATGGACGCGTGGTCGCCTGGACATCTCGCCATCGCCGCGCAGAATCACAACGGCATGCTGCGGATGTACGAAATCTTCAATCAGGGTGGCGCCAATACGAAGAAGGCTCGGCTGCAGGGCGGGCAAACGACACGCCAGTGGTACCGGCCGAATCCCGCTCCAGTCGGTGAGGTCGATTGGTCGATCCGCAACTCCGTCAACTACTCGGAAACGGCGGTGCTGACGGCGCTCGAGCTCACCTCAAAGGTTCCGGCGATGGTGGTGGAGAACTACTACAAGAAATCCATGAACGCCGTGAACAAGGGGCAGAGCAAGGCGCCGTACGCGTTCGTGATTCCAAACGGCCAGGGCGATCAAACCAAAGTGGATCGGATGGCCAACCTGCTTCGCGTGCAGGCGATCGAGGTTCACCGCGCGACATCTGAGATCAAGGTCAAGGAAGGCAGCTTCCCGGCTGGCTCGTACATCGTCAAGCTCAATCAACCCTATGGGCCGCTCGCCAAGACCCTGCTCGAGAAGCAGGTCTATCCCGATCAGGCGCTTCAAACCTACGACGACAGCGCGTGGACGATGGGGCTCGCCAACAACGTTGATGTCAAGACCATTGACGACAAGTCGATCCTCGACGCACCCGCGACGATGTTGACGGCAGACGTCGCGACGCCAGGGAAGGTGACAACCCCACCCGGCCTACCCGCCCCACCTGGCCCACCAGCCCCAGCCCTCGTCGTCAAGCACAATGGCGCGCTCAATCTCGTCACCCTTCGCTACCGGCTGAGGGACGTGGCCATCAAGGGCGCGAAGGCGTCGTTCAAGGCGGGCAACGACGACTACCCTGCCGGGTCATTCATCATTCCTGCTTCGGATCGCGCGCGTCAGGAGATCGAAAAGCTCGGCCTCGTCGCGAGCGCGTTGTCTTCCGCGCCCGACGTCGCGACAACCGACGTCGATCTGCCGCGCCTCGCGGTCTACACCACGTGGTCGAATACCGAAAAGGTGGGCTGGGTCCGTCTGGCCTTCGATCGCTTTGAGATCCCGTTCGACCTCATTCAGAAAGATCACGTGCGGCAGGGCAGTCTGCGCGCGAAGTACGACGTGATCGTGATGCCCCATCAGGGCAACAACGGCAAGAGCATCGTGTACGAGCAACCGAAGCTCTCGAGGCCGCTCGCCTATAAGAAGAGCGATCGGTTCAAGACGTTCGGCGTCTACGCGGAGACCGACGATGTGCGCGGCGGCATGGGGCTCGAGGGCGCTGCCGAATTCCAGAAGTTCGTGGACGATGGGGGCGTGCTGATGAGCTTGGGTATCGCGAGCGCGTTCCCGGCGGAGTTTGGGATTGCGAAGGGTGTGGATACGCAGAACGCTCAGCCGGGATTCTACGCGCCGGGACCGTACGTGCAGAGCGAGATCCTGATTCCTTCCCATCCGGTTGTCTTCGGCTACGACCAGAAGACACTGCCTGTGCGCTACGCTGGCGGCCCGTTCCTGCAAGCCGGACCGCCGCCGGAGGTGGCCGCATTCGTCGGCTCAACGCCGAATCGCCCGCAAGTCGTGGCGCGCTTCGTCGGCGGCGACGCCGGTGTGCTGAGTGGCGTGATGCGCGGCGCCGATCAGGTCCGCAATCGTCCGATGATCGTTGACGCACCGTCGGGGAAAGGACACGTGCTGCTGTTCACGAACAACCCGATCTACCGATGGCAGACCTTCGGCGAGCATCCGATGGTGTTCAATGCGCTGATGTATTGGAATGATTTTCCGGCCGCTGCGCCACCCGCGAAGCCGGCGCCGACTGCACAGCCGCATCATTAAGACGTCAAACGCACGTAGCCACAGAGGCACAGAGACACCGAGTCAATCCTTTCCGACGAGCAGGTGTTCGTCGGTCTCGGTGACTCTGCGGCTGGATCGACTCTCCCCGCAGAACCCACGAGTCGTAGAGGCGGGTTTTAGACCCGCCTATGAGAACGATGTAGAGTCGAAGTCCAAGGCGGGTCTAAAGACCCGCCTCTACTGCGTTGGGAGACGAACCCGTGGCATCGAGATCCCTGCTGTCTGGAACGATCGTGTTGGTCAGCGCAGGCGCGCTCTTTGGACAGACCGCCATTCGCGACCTGCGGCTCACGCCCGAGAACGTCCACTGGGGGTACTACGACGCCAAGGTCCGGCCGGTCTTGCAGATATCGCCGGGTGAGCGCGTGCGCGTCGAGACGATGATCGCCGGCGGCCTGCTGCGGCTGCGCCTCGCGGGCGTCAGCGAAGCAGAGATTCCCGAATCGTTGAAGGCGGTCGAGCAGAAGGTGACCGACCGCGGTCCCGGCGTGCATCCTATGACCGGGCCGATCTTCATCGACGGCGCGCAGCCTGGCGATACTCTCGAGATCCAGATTCAGGCGATCGAGTTCCTCCACAACTTCGGCGTCAACGCCTTCAGCCCGGGTGGCGGCGTGCTGCCCGACGAGTTCCCATACGCGGCGCTCAAACTGATGCGCTGGCCCGCCGGCGCCAATCGCGTCGACTTCGCCTCAGGTATCACCTTGCCGCTGGCGCCGTTCTTCGGATCCATTGGTGTGGCGCCTCCCCCGCTTGTCGGTCGGATATCCAGCCGGCCACCGGGCTACCACGGCGGGAATCTCGACAACAAGGATCTCGTGGCCGGATCAACGCTCTACTTGCCGGTTCACGTTCCCGGCGCGCTCTTGTCGATCGGCGATGGTCACGGACGACAAGGTGATGGGGAGGTCACGGGGACGGCGCTCGAGACATCATTGCGGGGCGCCTTCGAGATTCGTCTGCGAAAAAATCAGCGTCTGCGCTGGCCGCGAGCCGAGACGCCGACCCACTACATCGCCATGGGCTTGCACGAAGACCTGGATGAAGCGACTCGTCTCGCGGTTCGCGAGATGGTGGAGTTCCTCGTCAGCGAGAAGAAGCTGTCGCGAGACGACGCCTACATGCTGTGCTCGCTGGCCGCGGACCTGCGCGTGACGCAGGCCGTTGATGCGACCAAAGGCGTTCACGCCATGCTGGCAAAATCGGTGTTCAAGTAAACAGGGTTCCAAGGTTCCAAGGTTCCAGGGTTCCAGGGTTCCAGGGTTCCACGGTTCCACGGTTCCAAAGTTCCACCTCTGAAACCTTGGAGCCTTGGAACTTTGGAAATATGCTGTGCGTTCGCGTCCCCGCTTTCATTCGTCAGACAGGAGATCGACACCATGGCCAAGAAGACCAAGAAGAAGACCGCCAAGGCTGCGGCACGCAAGGCGAAGCCGGCGGCGCGGAAATCCACGGCAAAGCGATCGACCGCGAGGAAGTCCATCGCTCCCGCGATGGCAAGCCCGAAGCAGCAGTACCTGGACGTCCTTGGGCGCGAACACCAGACCACACTCAGAGTGATGCGGGCGTTTCCGTCAGGCCAGGGCGGCTTTCAGCCCCACGAGCGCTCATCGTCGGCGAAGCGACTGATGTGGACGTTTGCCATCGAGCAGAACATCGCGCTCAACGCGATCAAGGGGACGCTGAAGATGCCGCCGAGCTTCCCACCGGAACCTGACACCGTCGAAGAAGCCATCGCGGCGTTCGAGACTGCCGTAAAAGAGGTGATCGCGACACTGGAGAAGGCGCCAGATTCGCGAGTCTTCGGCACGGCGCCGTTCTTTGCCGGGCCTGGGAAGATCGCCGACTATCGCATCCTCGATCTCATTTGGATGATGTTGCTGGATCAGATCCACCATCGCGGCCAACTATCGGTCTACAACCGCATGGCGGGTGGGAAAGTGCCGTCCATCTACGGTCCGTCAGCCGACGAGCCGTGGATGTGAACGTAGTTCCATAGAACCCTGGAACCCTTACGCGCTGGGCAACGAAAGCCTGGCGCGTAAGCCGTCTGAGGGTGCGCTGTCCAGCCCGATTGATCCGCCGTAGAGGTCAGCCAAGTCGCCCACGATCGCAAGTCCGAGACCCGATCCAGATCTCGCCTCGTCTGCGCGCACGCCTCTCTGCAATACCGCGTCGCGCATTGCTGCCTCCAGTCCCGGTCCATCATCGTCGATTGTGATGACGATGGCGCTGTCGCGGCGAGCGGAGTTCACTGAGACTCGGGCGCGCGCGAAGCGACACGCGTTGTCCAGGAGATTCCCCAGCATCTCATCGAGATCCTCGCGCTGAACCCGCACCTCATGAGACGCGTCCACATCGACCGCGATCGTCAATCCGCGATCGGCGTGGAGTCGTAACAACGTCCGCGCGAGGCCATCGGCTGACTCTTTGAGTGAGGCGCGCGCGCCAAGGGCGGCGCCCGACGCCGCGGCGCGTGCCTGCGCCAGGTGATAGTTCACCTGACGTCGCATCCGCTCCACTTGCTGTCCAATCGACGCGGCCGTATCCACATGCCCCGCTCGTTCGGCCCGTTCGGCTTCGTGTGAAAGCACCGCGAGCGGTGTTTTGAGGCCATGCGCGAGATCGCCGGCCTTGGCGAGCGCACGACGGATGGCTTCTTCGCGCTGCGCAAGCAGCGCATTGAGATCGTCCACGAGCGGCTGCACCTCAACCGGGTAGTCACCGACAACTCGTGCCTCGCGCCCCTCACGAAGCGCAATGAGGCGTTCTCTGAGTGTGCCCAGCGGCGACAGACTCTTGTACAGCAGCGACAGACCTACGACCGTGAAGATGAGCGCGCCGCTCATCAGGGCGCCGTAGTGAGCAACATCCGGATAGGCAGGATGGAAACGTACGAACACCGACATGATGACGCTCATGAGGACCATCAGCCCGAGCGCCCACGCCACCGATCCGATGAACAGCCGCGAGCGAAGTGACGGCCGCGTACTCATCGGGCTGACTCCATTCGATAGCCCAAGCCGCGCACCGTCTCGATGACCTTGGCGCCCAGCTTCCGTCGCAGTCGCGCAATGAAGACCTCCACCGTGTTCGAGTCGCGATCGGCGTCGCGTGCGTAGATGTGCTCGGCCAGCTCTCCTTGGGAGACGACACGGCCACGGTGATGCATCAGGTACGAGAGGACACGGAACTCGTGACTCGTCAGCTTCACCGGCTCACCGTTCAGCGTGACCTTCGCGAGACGTGGATTGAGCGCGATCGCGCCGCATTGCAGCTCGGGCGCCAGCTGCCCGCTGGAACGGCGAATGAGCGCTCGCAGTCGTGCCAGCACCTCGTCGATCTGAAACGGTTTGGTGACGTAATCGTCTGCGCCACCATCGATCCCCTGCACCTTTTCGTGCCAGCTATCGCGAGCCGTCAGGACGAGCACCGGCGCCGACACGCCTGACGCGCGCCACCGTCGCAGCACCGTCAGACCATCCACCTTCGGGAGCCCAAGGTCGAGGACGATGGCATCGTACTGTTCGGTCTGACCGAGAAACTCCGCGCGCTCTCCGTCCACCGCCGTGTCGACGGCATAGCCGGCATCGCCGATCGCCGTCGCCAGTTGCTTCGACAACCGCGACTCGTCCTCAGCGATCAGCACCCGCACACGCGATCTCCCATCCGTTCCATTCTGAACGGACTGTACCTGAACGGCAGCTGAACGCCGCCTTCACGAGTCATTCAGGCTCTTCTCTCTAAGCTGGCCTTCATGCGGGTGACGTTGAGGATGGTCGCCTTGGCCGCCGTCGCGGTCGTTGTCGGGTTGGCAGTCGCGATTCACTTGTTCGGATGGCACCCCTGGCACCTCTGGCAATTTAGTAATTGACCGTGAATGAGGCGAAAGGACGACAGATGACGAAATTGATGAGGACATCTGCCTACGCGATCGCGACCGTCGCGCTCGCGGTCGGGCTGGCGGCACAGGAGAAGAAGACTGACGAGTCGAAGAGCGTCGCCGGCACCTGGAACATCGAAATGATGAGTCATCAGGTCGCGCTCGTGCTCGAGCAGGAGGGAGCCAAAGTCACCGGGACGCTGATGATGATGGGGAACGACATCCCGCTGAAAGGCGATTTCGTCGACAGCAAACTCACGCTCGTTGGAGTGAAAAGCGAAGCCACCGACGAGGCCAATCGGAATCCCGACGATGGTCGTGGCGGAAATCAGCACGCCCAGATGGGTTCAGAGGCGCGGCCCATCACCGCCACGCTGATGGAGGACGACACGCTTGCCGGCGAGATGCAGACCAATCGTGGTCTCGTGAAGTGGACGGGTGAACGACTGAAGAAGCGCAAGTAGGCCGCAGATGCCGCAGATAACAGAGACGCGGTCCTAGTTGGCGGCCATGTTCCTGACCCAGCGACACCTGCCTCGTCGCGCCGTGCTCAAAGGTCTTGGTGCGTCTGTCGCGCTACCGTTTCTCGACGCGATGGCGCAAGCGGGGGCCTCGGCGGGCCAGGCTCTTCCAACCGAACACGACTCGTGTGCATCGAGATCGTTCACGGGGCCGCGGGCAGCTCGCAATTCGGTGAGATCAACGCCTACCACGTGAGCATGCTTTCCTATCTGCTCGAGAAGCTTCAGACGACACGGGACGGCGACGGCACACTGGACAATACCCTGGTACTCTACGGCTCTCCGATGGGCGATCCGAATCTGCACAACCACAAGCGCGTGCCGTTTTTCAGGGTTGGACGCGCGGGCCGCGACGTGCCATGTGGCGTTCATGTTAAAGCGCCCCTCGGCACGCCGCTCGCCATCGCCATGCTGACGGTTTTGCATGCCTTGGGCCTGGACGACCTGAAGACGTTCGGGGACAGCGAAGGAGCGTTGTCGCTCTCATGATTCGTGATGCCTTTCGCGCCATCGCCAGGATGCCGGGCCTGGCGGCGGTGGTGGTGGTGTCGCTCGGCGTCGGCATTGGCGTGAACACCGCCGTGTTCTCGTGGATTCAGACCGTGCTGTTGCGGCCGCTGGCAGGTGTTCCGGGCGGCGGCAGCACGTTTTATCTGATCGAAGCCAAAGCCGACACCGGGACGTTCCCGGGATCGTCCTGGCTCGAGTACCGCGATCTTCAGGAACGCGTCCACGCGTTCGACGGTTTACTCGCATTTCGTCCGGTGCCGCTCAACGTCGGCGAGTCAAGCCGCACTGAGCGCACCTACGCCATGCTGGTCTCCGGCAACTATTTCGCCGCCCTCGGCCTTCGGCCAGCCGCTGGTCGATTCCTGCAGCCGTCGGAAGTCGATCAGCCCGGTGGCGATCCGCTCGCCGTCATCTCGTACGACTATTGGCAAACCCACTTCGATCGCGATCCGGGCGTCGTCGGACGCTCGATTCGCGCCAACGGACAGCCGCTGACGATCGTGGGGGTTGCACCGGAGCTCTTTCAAGGGACGACGCTCGGCCTCCAGTTCGACATGTGGGTTCCCGCGACGATGGCGCCAAGCCTGCTGATTGGATCGCGAGAGCTCGAGGATCGCAATCAGCGCGGCTACATGATCATGGGCCAGCTGCGCGAGAATGCGTCAGAAGCCCAAGCGAACGCCGAGGTCGTCTCCACGATGCGCGATCTGGCTCGGGCGTACCCGGAAACGAACGCTGCGCTCGTTGGTCAGGTCGTGCCGTTTGCCGGGGCGCCGCGAGGACCGCAGCGAATGATTGTGACCGGGCTCACGATCCTGCAAATCGCGATGCTGCTCGTGCTGGCCGTCGTTTGCGGCAACACGGCCAACCTCGTGCTCGCCCGCGCGAGCACGCGCTTTCGCGAGATCGGTGTGCGACTGACGCTCGGCGCTGGTCCGGCGCGCGTCATTCGCCTCGTCCTCGCCGAGAACCTCGTTCTCTCACTCCTGGGCTCAGCGCTCGGCATCGTCATCGCCATGTGGGGGACGAGCGCCTTGAGAGCCATGCCGGCTTACGGCGCGTTTCCCGTCAGATTTCATTCGAGCGTCGATGCGATGGGACTCGGCTTCGCCGTCTTGCTCGGCATCCTCTGCGGTTTGCTCTTCGGCCTGGCCCCGGCGCTGCAACTTGGCCATGTCGATCCGCAGCAAGCGCTTCGGACGGGCGCGAGGGCTTCGGGCCGGAGCGTGATGCGGGACACGCTCATGGGATTGCAGGTCGCTCTCGCGGTGCTGGTGCTGGTCGCCGCCGCGCTCTTCTATCAGAGCTTCGCGCAGACTCGAGAGGCCGATCCCGGATTCCGCACCGATGGCCTGATGCTGGCGGCCTACGATCTCACTGGCAGAATCACGACTGACGACTACCCACGAGACTTTGCCCGGCGCCTTCTGGAAAGGCTCCGCGCCGTGCCGGGCGTTGAGTCGGTCGCGATCTCGACGTCCGTGCCGCTCGACATTCACGGGCTGCCGCTTCGATCCTTCACGCTCGAGGGCCGAGCGCAGTCGTCCCAGGCTCCAGACACGGCGCTCAGCAATACGGTGACGCCAGACTATTTCAAGGCGATGGACACTCCGTTGGTCGGTGGGGAAGGATTCGTCGATCTTGGCGACACGTCAACGGCGCCTCAGGTCGTGGTGAACGAAGAGTTCGCGCGCAGGTACATCAGCGGCGAGGTACTCGGACGACGCCTCACCTATCGTGGGGGCACGTATCAAATCGCGGGGATTGTGCGGACCTCGACCTACGACGCCTTTGGAGAGCCGCCAACGCCGGCGTTTTTCTACTCGTATCGCGACCGCCCCAGCGGCGCTGGGGAGATTCATCTGCGGGTTCGGCCCGGCACCGAAGCGGTGATGGGGTCAGAGGTCCAACGGGCGGTTCGCGAGATCGACCCGACGCTTCCGGTCTACAACATCCGCACGATGCGTGAGCACATCGACAAGAACCTCATGCTGCGAAAGATTCCCGCGCGAATGTTCGTCGTGATCGGACCGCTGCTGCTGGCGCTGGTTGGGATCGGCATCTACGCGGTGGTCGCGTATGCGGTCGCGCACCGGACGTCGGAAATCGGCGTGCGCCTCGCGCTGGGCGCCACGGCCAACGGCGTTGTGCGGCAGATCGCCTTCGAAAGCTTGAAAGTGATTGGATTCGGCGCGGCGTGCGGATGGCTCATCGCACTGATGATCGACCTCCATCTCTTCAGCGGAGGCGTGGACGACATGCCCGCGATGATCGGGGTTCCGCTCGTCATACTGAGCGTCGCCACGTTCGCGTGTTGGGTGCCGGCGAGACGCGCGACGACGGTCGATCCTCTGGTCGCCCTGCGGCACGAGTAGGTCGACAAACCTGAAGGTTTGTCGCCACAAGTCAGGGTGTAGGTGGCGACGCCCACAAATCAGCGCACAGGTGGCGACAAACCTTTAGGTTTGTCGTCGATCATCCAAGAGCGCGCCGGACCGCTAAGAGCGCGTCTTCGTCGCTGGGGAATCCCTTTGGGTCTTTCTGAGCGACCAAAGCGCCGTTCACCCAGACGGTGTACTCCCCACGTTCACCTGGAGTCACGTCAACGTCGAGTCCGGTCTCCTTCTTGATGAGCGCCGCCGCCCGGGCAGCGCGAGGACCGTAGTTTCAACTCTCGCAGTAGTTGATGCGGATGTTCGCCATTCGCTTGTTCGCTGTTCGCGATTCGCTCTTCGTTTGCTGGTTGCTGGTTGCCGGTTGCCGAAACGAGTCTCTACTTACCTCTCAGATTCTCGGTGCCGACGGCAAGCATCACCAGCGTGGCTGCAAACCTGCGAGTCATGACTTCCCCACTATAAATGGGGACAGACCCACCTAACAGACTCTGTTGGCCCCGCACAAGTTGCGATCTCCGCGGCCTTGGCACGAAGATCTCCGCCGTTGGCAGAAATTGGAACGGTGTCTGACACCGTTCAGAAGTCCAGATTCTCGGTCACGCGGGTGCCGTCGCGGCGGAACCAGTCGGTGAGCAGCCGACTGCGACGCTTCGCCTCCTCGAGATCGTGATTCCCCAAGTTGATGTTCAGAAGATCGATGTACCAAGGCAGCTTGGTATCGTCCAACAGATACGTTTCGACGATCTCCCGCGCGATGGGAAGCGTCGTGTTCTTTGACGTGTCGTAGACGTCGCGGTTGCTGGCATGTCGCAGCTTCTCGTACTCCTCCCGGAGCAACCGTGAACAGAGCTCGGTATCGAACTCATCGCCCTTCCGTGCACCCGTTTCATCATCGTCGGCGGTCAGCCTCGCCTGCTTATGCAGCCACTCCCACAAGATGCTGAGGCGAATCTCTCCAGTCGCCATGTCCTCCATGAGATAGAGCACATCGTCGTTGCCAAAAAAGTCCGCGGGTTTCAGAGCCGCCGCCTGCAGCCCCTGACCGAAGGCATTGCCGTACTGAATGGCCACACTCAGAAGGTCTCGCGCGCCGCGAATCGTGCGCGGCGCATCCTCAAGCAGCGTCAGACTCTCGGCGTCCTCGTCCGTGTAGGTGAGCCGAGGAAAACTTCGGCCCAGTTGATTGGTCTGGCCAACCTGCTCCCATACCGGCCGGACGATGTGCACCATCTTCCAGTGGGCGACCCACTTGCCACTGGCGCCTTCACGCTGCTCGCGCTCGGCGCCGGCCAGCGCGCGCTTCATCCCGGCCGCGACGCCCGCTTCCGAGCCGACGGGAATATTCGGCTCCATCCCACCCTGCCACAGCGCGAACTGGCCCCGCTTATCTGGCGTGTTGACGGCGCGCCGCACCCGATCTTCGTACACGCGCATGTAGCCGTAGGTCATGGTGATCGCATCGATGTTGGGATTGACGAAGTCCCGATCCCAGGCCATCGTGTCGGACACGCTGTTGATGTAGTCCCATCGCCCCGTGTTGAAACCAACGAAGCGGTGACCAAGCGCCGCGCGAATCTCCATCAATTGGAAGCACGTTTCGATCTGCTCGACGAGGACGTACGTCTTGATCGAGCAGGCGCTGACTCCGAGATGCTCCTCCAAGCCGCCGAGGATGTCGTCCCAGAGTGCGGCTTCTTCGGCAGTCTGAATCTTCGGGAGATACAGCACCAGCGACGCACCCGCCTGTTGAAGCGCGTGGTGATTGTTCGCGACATACAGGGCGGCGTCCACGATCGAGGCCGAAAAGCCCGAGCCGCTCGCGTGGCGAACGTGTCGATCGTCCAGATGCAGACCCCGGGGCCTGAAGATCTTGGTCGTGAAGCTCAACTGCCTGACCCAGTCGTCGACGATGCGCCGGCCGAAGAATCCAACGGACCAGCGATTCATTTCTTCAGCGACCTGCTCCGCCACTCGCATGAAGAGCGGATGGCGCGAGATCGACAGCTTGAGATTTCGCTGATTGTCGAGCGACATCGTCGACACCTGGCCCAGCGCGTCCTCGCCGTCGAACATCCAGCCATCGGCGCCCGACAGCAGCGCGTATGCGACGTTGCGTAGGCTCTGCTCGGTCGGCGCCGCCGGCCGTGCCGCGGGGCCGGTGCCCTGAATCCACTGGCGCCGTAGGTCGTCGGGGACGACACCGCCGTCGAAGTTGCCGGCCCTGGCGTCGCGCACCGTGATGGTCGTGCCGCCGATCATCGCGCCGGCCGGGAGGAAGTC
>JBOGIV010000158.1:0-9605 GCA_050747925.1 Vicinamibacterales bacterium | reverse complement strand
CTCCAGTAGAATCACCCGCTAAATAGAGACCGCTGATCTTTCTCGTGGTTAATCCCTTTCGTGGCTGATCTTTCTCGTGGTTAATCCCTCTCGTGGTTGATCTTTCTCGTGGTTCGGCGCTTGAAGGCGAGTCCTGACCAGGTCTCGTCGATCGCGCAGACCTTGTAATCCACCCAACCGGCGGCCAGACCAGCCTCCCGCACGACGTTGCCGTTCAGGTCCGACTTTACTCTCGACGCTGTTTTTGGCCAGATCATCCACAGCGACTGTCGATCGACATTCGTGCGGAGCGCGAGCAACTGCGCGTGCAGCTCGCGGGCGGATCGCACGAAGCAGAGAAAGAGATCAGCAGTGCCGTCGGGCTTCGCTGTGAAGCTCACTTTCCGCGGAAGGGGTTTGAGCGTGTCTGCAAAGCCCTTCGGCGACCCGAGCAGGCAGACCTTATATCCGGGTTTGACGCCAAGCTTCTCGACTGACGGCTTGGCGGACATCGTGTCGCTCGGAACGACGGGCGAGGTCGGCGGATGCGCGATGGCGCGCGTGAGCGAGGTCGTGAGCCGGCCCCACGACGTATACGCGGCGTCAGGCAGGAGCGCCTTGGTCTGCGCGATTTTCGCCGGCTCGCCGTCAACAAAGACCAGCGGCAAGTGCCGGCTGATCTTCGTCATGCGGAGCACGCGTCCCAGTTCGCGGCCGTGGGAAGGCAGACGCGTCATGTCGATCACGACGGCGTCGAGCGTGTCGGCGCGCACCATGCGCAGAACCGCTGGGCCATCGCCGAAGTCGTACCGCGCGTCGAAGCCGAGAGTGCGAAGCTGTTTCTGTCGCTCGAGCCCCTCGTCTTCGTTCCAGTGGACGAGGCGAATCCGGTGCATCGCGCCGACGCTATTTCAACTCGGCAGTCACTCTGATCGGGGTCGAGGCCAGCGCGCGCGAGATGATGCACCCGACTCTGGTCTTCTCCACGTGCTCCTGGAAGGTGGCGCTGTCGAGGCCCGGCGCGACAGCGTTAACCGTCAGATCGATCCCGGTGACGAGAAACCCCTTGTCGTCCTTGCCAAGATGCACGTCCGCCCTGGTGTGGACGCTCAAAGCCGGAAAGCCAGCCTGCGCGAGCGAGTTGGCCAAGGCCATTGAATAGCATTTGGCCTGCGCCGCGCCGAGCATTTCCTCTGGATTGGCGCCGATGCCGTCTTCAAACCTGGTGTGAAAGGAGTAGCTGCCTTCGAAGGCCCCGCTGCCGAGCTTGACGTGACCCGAACCACCCTTGAGATCGCCCTTCCATTCCGCCTCTGCGTGCCGTGCCATGCATCCTCCTCAATGAGTGCGAGAGAAGGACAAGGTTATCACCTGAGGAAGATCTATTTCTTGGGCGTCGGCTGAATTTCCTTGATGATGAACAGGGTCTCGCCCGGCTTGATGAGGCCGAGCTCGCGTCGCGCTTCCTCTTCGATGGCGCCGGGCTCTTCGCGCAGGCGGCGCGCGTGCTCGCGAAGCGCAGCGTTGGCGGCCCGGGCGCGTTCGAGCGACTCCTGGAGCACCTGATAATCGCGACGTGCCTGCAGCAGCGAGAAAAATCCCTTCTCGCCGGCAATGGCGTCGATCAGAAACACCGCCGTCGCCAGCAGCAACGCCTGTCGCAGTAGGCGCCAACCGCGCATCGACAACGTCGCCTTCAGCGAAGTCGCAGGAGACGTCCGAGGCGCGGGCGGCTGAACGTCGTCCATGATCAGCTGTCGCCCTCGGACCGCGCGGGTCGTTTGGGTTTGTCTTCGGCGAGGTACTGCTCGAGGGCGCGGACCAGGACCGTGCGGAGGTCGGCCCGATCGTCCATCGCGCGAATCTTCGCGGCACGCCAGAGCTCGCCGGGGAGCTCGACGGTGGTTTTCACCGTATCGCTGTCGATCCGCTTTGCCGCCACGACGTGCAGGAGTTTACCCATCGATCCATCTCAGCGGCAAGGCATGGGGAAACCCACACACGCAGATTCTTTTACACTAATCCTCTAATATGTGCAAGCGGTAAACCATTAATACGGGTCTACGGTCCGACGGTGACCCTTCAGGAACGATAAGGGGACGAGCGCCTTTCTGGGGAAACGGGGCCAGGCCCCTTAAGATCGCCGGATGGAAATGGCAGAGTTCGCGGTCGTGCTGACGACGCTCCCTCTGGATTCCGACGCCGGTGCACTCGCCGAGAGCCTGGTCGGGGAGCGCTTGGCGGCCTGCGTCAACATCCTCCCGCCGATGGAGTCGATCTATCGCTGGAAAGGTGGTGTAGAGAAGGGAAGCGAGCGACAGTTGGTAATCAAGACGACGGCGAACCGGGTCGCTGCCCTGCAACAGCGACTTCGCGAGCTTCATCCTTACGATGTGCCTGAAATGCTCGTGTTACCCGTGAGCACGGGCAGCGATGCCTACCTTGCGTGGCTCCGCGAATCCTGCGAGTGAACTGATCTGACCGCCGATAGCCGAAGCTGACAGCCGACGTCAGCCGATCGCGTGTTCGAGATCCGCCTGAAGATCCTCGACGTCCTCGAGCCCGACGGATATCCGAATCAGCCCATCGCTGATCCCGAGCGCCGCCCGACGCTCGGCGGGTAGCGACGCGTGCGTCATGATTGCCGGATGCGAAATGAGGGTCTCGACACCGCCCAGACTCTCGGCGAGCGCCATTAACCGGAGGCGGTTCAACGTCCGCCGAGCCGCCTCGAGCGACCCGACATCGAACGAGATCAGCCCGCCGAAGCCCCTCATCTGGCGCTTGGCCAGCGCATGATGCGGATGCGCGGGCAGCCCCGGATAGATCGTGCGGTGCACCTTGGGATGCGCATCAAGATACTCGGCGAGCACTTGAGCATTCTGGTTCGTTCGCTCCATGCGCACGGTCAGCGTCTTGGTGCCGCGCAGGACCAGCCACGAATCCATCGGGCCCAGGATCGCGCCCGCGGCGTTCTGCACAAATTTCATCCACTCCACATCGTCGGCATGCTTGAGGACAACGATGCCACCGACGCTGTCGCTGTGGCCGTTCAGGAATTTCGTCGTACTGTGCAGCACGATATCGGCGCCCATGGCGAGTGGACGCTGGATATACGGACTGGCGAACGTGTTGTCGACGACGACGCGGACCCCGTGTCGATGCGCGATCTCGCTGGCGGCCGCGAGGTCGGTCACGTGAAGCATGGGATTGGTCGGCGACTCGACGAACAGGTACTTGGTTGTGGAAGTAAGAGCGGGCTCGATCAACTCGAGACACGACGTATTGACGTAGGTAAAGTCCAAGCCGAACTTCCGGCGGACGCGCTCGAACAGCCTGAAGGTGCCACCGTAGGTGTTATCGCTCACGACCACGTGATCACCGGACTGCAGACGGGTCAGGATCGCGTCGATAGCGGCCATGCCCGAGGCAAAGGCAAAGGCGGCCGAGCCCTCCTCGATGGCGGCGAGATTGCGCTCCAACGCCATGCGAGTGGGATTCTGCGTGCGGCCGTACTCGAACCCCTGATGCGGCTGTCCAAGGCCATCCTGCACGTAGGTCGACGTCTGGTAGATGGGTGTGATGATGGCGCCGGTGGCAGGATCGGGCTCTTGTCCGGCGTGAATGCAGATCGTACTGAATCGTGCGCGGTCGTCGAGTTTCACTAGCGAAGCTCCGCCTGAAATCGCCCACAAAGTCGTGCCGGCTCCGCTTCGCTAGGGCAGTATTGTTTTGCGCCGCTCCGCGGCGCGAGACATCTTCTAAGGCTGTGCGAATCGTTTACGTCAGTCGGCACGATGCTGGCCTTAGAAGATGTCTGGCTGGCCAAGAGGCTAACCATACTCTGATATCATTTTCGCGCGCAATTGCAGCGCGAGACGGCACGACCACAGCACTATCGCTCAGTGCCCGACGAACCGTGTAGTGCCCTGAGTGGTCGCGCGCCGCGTCCATGCGCCACATGACCGATTCCGTCCGTCCCATCGCGCGATTGCCTGGCGAGATCCCGTCGCGATGGCAGACGTGGCGCACGTGGCTTCTTCACAGCCTGCCTGGTCGCGCGCTCGTCCTGGGCGCGGTGATCAAGAGCGTCACCCTCGCGATCAGAGGGATCCTCGGGGGCCGTCCCTCAGCGCTCAGTGCCATCGACATGGTCGGCAGCCTGGCGCTGCTGTTCGCGGTCGCGTACGGCGTCACCCGGCTCACTGTGTGGGCCAAACGGCGACTCCTCTGGCGCGTTCGACGAAAGCTGATCCTCTCCTACGTCTTTGTCGGCGTCGTGCCGGGCGTGCTGATCATCTGCTTTTTTCTGCTGGCCGGGTTGATCCTGTGCTTCAACGTCAGCTCCTATCTCGTGCAGTCGCGCATTCGCGCGCTCACCGATCAGGCGCGCTTTCTGGCGCAGACGGCCGTCCTCGAGGTGCAGCGCGCGTCCACGCCGGCGGCGTTCTCCGAAACGCTCGAGCGACGGCAGACGAGCGCCGAGACGCGGTATCCCTTTCTTTCGCTTGCCGTCGTGCCGTTGACGGGGACCACGTGCAACGTCGAGCCGGCGCGCGCGGCGCGCGTGCCGCGTGGGCTCCCCGTGCCGTTGCCAGCTCAATCGGGACCGTGGAAGCATTTCGATCCGCCGGCGAGTGTGCCGAAGTGGGTGGGGTGCGACGGGTTCAGCGGCATCATCAGTTACGATGTGCCGGCCGACGCGCTGAGCGCCGACGAGAGTCCGACGCGCCTCGTGATGCGTGCCGTCGCCCTGCCTGAACTGCCAAATCCCACGTGGGCGGTGATTCTCGATCTGCCCCTCTCGAGTGCCATCGAGGAACGCCTCATGGATGAGACGAGCATCCGCCTGGGCGAGATCTCGGCCGACCTGTTCGAGGCGCGGGGGCACAAGCCGGCGATCGGCCGCGCGTTCGAGCAACGTTCACTCGATCCGCAAAACGATGGGCCGAGCTTCTCGTTCACCCGGCAGTCGTGGGTCGTGTTTCTCGATAACGTTGATTGGCCCAGCGGCGACGTGTCGTATGCGACCGTCGCGATTCGCCTCAATATCTGGGAGATCTACAACCGGATGGCGGTCGTGTCGCAGGCAGTCGGCAACCGCAACTTCAGTCAACTGCTGCTCCTCGTGCTCGCGGTCGTCGGCACGCTCTTTCTCATCATTCAGTTCGTGGCGCTGGTGATCGGGTTCGTGCTGGCCAAGCAGATCACCGGGGCCGTGCACGAGCTCTTCACCGGCACGCAGCACCTCCGCGCCGGCAATTTCGCACATCAGATTCCCGTGCGGGCGCGCGATCAGCTCGGCGAGCTGGCCGAATCGTTCAACGTCATGACCCACGAGGTGACGACGCTGCTGGGCGAGATGGCCGACAAGGGCCGGCTCGAGCAGGAGATGTTCGCCGCGCGCGAGATTCAGCAGAAGCTGCTGCCGGCAGGACCGTTTCGTTTCAAGGGCATGACGGTTACGGCGTTTTGTGAACCGGCGCGCGAGGTGGCAGGGGATTACTTCGATTTCATGCCGATCACCGACGGGATGCTCGGGATGCTCATCGCCGATGTTGCTGGCAAGGGCCTCGCCGCAGGGCTCTACATGGCGCAGCTGAAAGTGATCGTGCAGTCGCTCGCGCGTCTGCACCACGAGCCGCGTGAATTCCTCATCGCCGTCAACCGCGTGGTCTCCGCCAACCTCGATGCGCGGAGCTTCATCACGATGACCTACGGCGTCGTCGACATCGAACGCCGAGAGATGACCTTCGCTCGCGCCGGCCATTGCCCCCTCATTCATGTGCCGGCCGATCAACCGCCGGGCCTGCGCAAGGCGCGATTCCTCGCCCCCGATGGCCTGGTCGTCGGGCTGCAGATTGACGACGGCTCGATGTTCGAGGGCATGCTGGAGGAACAGACGATCGCGCTGGCGCCCGGGGACCTGGTTGTGTGGTTCACTGACGGCATCGCCGAGACGATGAACGAGCGCTTCGAGTGTTTTGGTGAGCCCGCGTTGGCCAAGGTCGTCGAGCAGTACGCACATCTGCCCTTCGATCAGCTGCGGTCCTACATCCTGGCCGAGCTGCGGACGTTCGCCGGCGGGGCCGATCAGCACGACGACATGACCATGATCCTGATGAAGGTCGAGGCCGCCGCATGACGCCGGTTGGCCTCACGGTGATCTTTCGGACCCACTCCGACATCGAGGCCAACATCGTGCAGGCGCTGCTCGACAGTCAGGGTGTCGAAACGGTCCGCACGTCGAGTCCGCCGTCGAGCCTCTTCCCCTTTGCCGTCAACCCGATGGGCGAGACGCACATCTCGGTCCGCGACGAAGATGCGTCGGCGGCGCTGCGCATCATCGACAGCCATCGCGAGGTCACGACCGGACGCGTGACGACCCTGCCGCAGCAGTTCGAGGCGCTCGAGTCACGACTGGGCTATCGCTTTCGCGATCGCGGGCTGCTGGAGCACGGGCTGACGCACAAGTCGAAGGCGCACGAGGATCCGAGCGGCGGTGTCATCGACAACGAGTCGCTGGAGTTTCTCGGCGACGCCGTGCTGGGCCTGGTCGTCTCCGAAGCGTTGTTCCGCGCGTTTCCGACGTTCACCGAGGGTCAGAAATCGAAGATCAAAGCCAACCTCGTGTCGACCGCCTCGCTCGCCGAAATGGCGGAGCGGCTGGGGCTCGGCGAGCACATGATTCTTGGCCGCGGCGAAGAGAAAACCGGCGGCCGGCGCAAACAGGCGCTGCTCGCTGACACGTGCGAGGCGCTCATCGCGGCGTTGTACCTCGATGGCGGCCTCGAACCCGTTCGGCGGTTTCTGATTCGAGAGTTCGCCAGCGGCATCGCGGACGCACGTCAGCCTGACTACTTTGGTCGTGACTACAAGTCGCGCTTGCAGGAGCGCCTGCAGGCGCTTGGCCGCCCGCTGCCGACCTACCGCGTGTCGGCCGAGATGGGCCCCGACCATCGCAAGCTGTTTCAAGTCGATGTCATAGTGGGGGGACAGGGCATCGCGCAAGGCACAGGGCGCACGAAGAAGGAGGCGGAACAGGATGCGGCCCGTCTCGCCCTGGCAGCCATCGACGTCAGTGCGTAGGAGAGCGAGTCATGTGTCGAAACATCAAGACCCTTTTCAACTTCGAACCGCCGGCCACCGATGAGGAAATCCGGGCGGCGTCGCTGCAGTTTGTGAGAAAGGTGAGCGGCTTCAACGCGCCGTCAAAGGCCAACGAGGCGGCGTTCAACCGCGCCATTGACGACGTCTTCGTCACGGCGCGCCGTCTCATCGACGCGCTGACCACGACCGCTCCGCCTAAGGATCGTGAGGAAGAGGCGATGAGGGCGCGGGCGCGCGCGGCCGAACGCTTCGGGCGCGCTTCGTGAAGCGCGAGATCAGAGAGACACAACAAGAGGTCAAGAGATAAAGAGAAACTTATTCTCCGATCTCCTAACCTCCTGTTTGACTCTCTTAATCGTCCTAATCGATTTCGATGATGCCCCACTCCTTGCGATCGCCTGACGCGGCGGCCATCGCGAGGTTGGGTTCGGCGTGCGGGAGTCGGGACACGGCGTAGGTCTGCACCTCCCGAGCCACTTCATCGACCGAGGGGGGCACGGGCCGGCAGTGCAGCCGCACCCACAGCCGCAGCATGGGATCCACGAAGCTGTAGCGCTTCTGGCGCGCCACGATCAGATCGACATCCTCCAGCCACGACAGGTAATCCTTGGTCGAGCCAGGCGTGCGATGCAGTCGCTGTGCGACCTCGGTCAGCGTCAGCGGTTCAGCTTCTGAGAGAATTTCCAGGATCGCTTTGAGCGCGCCGTAGCCGCGCGCCTTATGCAGACGCAACTCGTAGCGATAGCCGCACCAGCTCGCGAGCGCCCCTTCTCCTGTGAGCAGCGCCGTCAGCGCGCTGATCGGGTCACCGCCGCGTCCGCTCATCGTCGAGATCGCTTCGCCAAGCGCGTGCACGTACGCCGTCCGGCCATCGGAGAGCGCGTGAATCGCTCTGCCAAGGAACTCACGATGCCCAACGGGCGTGTCACCCATCGGCGGGAGCATCGCCGTGACGTCGGTGGACGTGAGCGGCGGAAGGTGAATCACTTCGAACCGCGCGCTGCCATCACGGAGCAGCCGATGCGCCCGCGTGACGTAGCGGCTGGTCAAGACGAACCGATTGCCGCTGTCGGCGAGTGCCTGCAGGGTCTCGCGCAGCACGTGCCGCAACCCTGGAAAGCTCTCGAATGTGCGGAGCTCGAGGACCTCATCCAGCAGAAATGTCGCGGGCCGATCGCCCGACGCGCGGCCCCGGGCGAGCAGCGCCAGCGTGCGCTCAAACGCCCCGCGTACCGAGGTCGCCGGTTCTTGTGTCGCCGGACCGCGACCGTTCAACGTGAACGGTGTGGCGCCGGCGAGCGCGCGATGAAAGCGCTCGGGCGTGCTCGCCGAGCGCTCGATGTCGACGTACTGGCACTGATCGCGACCGAGACGATCGGCCAGCCCATGCAACAGTGTCGTGCGGCCGGTGCCGCACCCGCCGATGACGACGGCGATGCGGGCTGGCGTCGATTCGAGCGCGGCCAGAACGCGCCGTTCGAGACCGGAATGGGGAGCCATCATTGGCCCGTCTCCTGAAAGGGAAGTCGCACGCCATGCCGCCGCGCTGTCGCCAGCGCTTCGGGATACCCCGCATCGGCATGACGCACGACGCCGATGCCCGGGTCGCACGTGAGCACGCGTTCGAGCCGCTCCTCGGCGTCGCGCGATCCGTCGGCGACGATCACCATTCCGGCATGCATCGAATAGCCGATGCCGACGCCGCCGCCTTGGTGCACCGACACCCAGGTTGCGCCGGCCGACGCGTTCAAGAGCGCATTCAGAATCGGCCAGTCGGCGATCGCATCGCTGCCATCGCGCATGCCTTCGGTCTCACGGTTCGGCGACGCCACCGATCCGGTGTCGAGATGATCGCGCCCGATCACAATCGGCGCCTTGACGGTTCCCCTTCTCACCAGCTCATTCAACTTGAGGCCGAAGCGCGCGCGCTCGCCGTAGCCCAGCCAGCAGATGCGCGCCGGCAGTCCCTGAAACTGCACGCGCTGTTGCGCCAATCGGATCCAGCGGCAGAGTGCTTCGTCGTCGCCGAACATCTCGATCGCGGCCCGATCGGTCGTGTAGATGTCTTCGGGATCGCCAGAGAGCGCGACCCATCGAAACGGTCCTTTGCCTTCGCAAAAGAGAGGACGAATGTACGCGGGCACGAAGCCCGGGATGGCGAACGCGTCGCTCACGCCGGCTTTGACGGCCTGCGCGCGGATGTTGTTGCCGTAGTCGAAAACGATGGCGCCCTGCTGCTGCAGGGAGCGCATGGCGGCGACGTGCTGTCCCATCGCTGCGATCGCCCGCCCTTCGTACTCGCTGGCGTTCGCCTCGCGCATTCGCGTCGCCTCCGCCAGCGTCATCCCATTGGGCACATAACCAGTGAGCGGATCGTGGGCAGAGGTCTGGTCCGTCACGACGTCCGGCACAAATCGCTGCGCGACCAGTCGAGGCAGCACGTCGGCTGCATTCCCCAGCAGCCCAATCGACCTCGCGACGCCGCGCGCGGCGTAGTCACGTGCCCGGTCCAACGC
>JBOGIV010000157.1:0-11272 GCA_050747925.1 Vicinamibacterales bacterium | reverse complement strand
GATGTCGAGAACCTGTACTCGGTGGGTCGAATCGGTCGGAAGCGTTGGCAACCGCCTTTCGAGACTGAGAAGGCCTGTCTAGCTCGCCTAAGGCTTCGTCTTACCAGCCTCGCTACCGCTCAGCTTTGGGGCAGCAGGCAGGGCGAAGGCCGTCAACGTGGTCCCCGATGGAATGACGACGTACTGCCGGCCATCGATCATGTAGGTGGTCGGCGGCGCGAAGATCGAAGCGCCGGTCGGATATCGCCACAGTTCTGCTCCCGTCTTCGCGTCGGCAGCAATCGCGTGACCTTCGTTCGTGCCGCTGAAGACGACGCCGCTGGCCGTCGAGAGTACGCCAGCCCACGGCGGCGTCGGGTGCTTCAACTCCCACTTCCACTCGCCGGTCACCGGATCGATCGCGCGCAGCGCACCGGTTCCTGGATCGGGGCGTCGCAGCGTTCCGCCCATCACGAGATCGCCGGACTTGTAACCTGCCGGTGGATCGCTCGAGATGTACACGGCGCACGTTTCTCGAGCGGAGACATAGAAGAGGCCGGTCGCAGGACTGAAGGACGGGGGATTGAAGTTGGTCCCGCCATAGAGCTCTGGACAGGTCAGCGTCCCCGCTGACGTCGGACGCTGGTTTTCGATCTCGATCGGCCGACCGTTGGCATCCAGTCCACTCGCCCAGGTCAGCTTCATGTATGGCTTGCCCAGGATGAACGCACCATCGGTCCGATCCAGCACGTAAAAGAAGCCGTTGCGGTTCGCGACCATCACGACCTTCCGTGCGGCGCCTCCAATCGTCAAATCGGCGAGCACTGGAATGTGATTCGAGTCCCAGTCGTGCTCGTCGTGCGGGGTGAATTGGAAGTGCCACTTGAGCGCGCCCGTGTCGGCGTCAAGAGCGACGAGCGAGCCCGTGAAGAGATTGTCCCCTCTGCGATTGGCGCCATTGAGATCAGGGCTCGGATTGCCGGTCCCCCAATAGACCGTGTTGAGTTGCGGATCGTAGCTGCCGATCTGCCATGTCGGCCCGCCGCCGCGTTCCCACACATCATCCGGCCAGGTCTCGCTCCCCTTCTCGCCACGGGCGGGAATCGTCCAGAACCGCCAGCGACGCTCGCCTGACTTCGCGTCGTAGGCATCGATGAAGCCGCGCACCGCGAACTCACCGCCCGCGATGCCGATGATCACCTTGTCCTTGACGATGAGCGGCGCGCCGGTGCTCGCATAGCCCTGCGTGTAGTCGGCGATCGTCATGTCCCAGATCACCTTACCCGTCGCCCGATCGAGCGACACGAGGTGAGCGTCGAGCGTGGACATGTAGAGCTGGTCGCCAAGCACCGCGAATCCGCGATTGACGCGACCGCAGCACACGCGCAGACCCTGCGGCGGGAGCGCGCGCTGATACCGCCAAAGCTGGCGTCCCGTCTTGCCGTCGATCGCCCAGGCGTTGTTGTCCGCGCCGGTGACGTACAACGTCCCGTCGATCACGATGGGTGTGGCTTCGAACTTGCCGAGGACGCTCGTTTGAAACGCCCATTGCGCGACCAACTGTCCGACGTTGGCTGGTGTGATCTGCGTGAGTGGGCTGTGGCGCTGCCCCGTGTAGTCGCCGGAGTGAGTGAGCCAGCGCGCGCCGTTCGACAGCCCATCGAGGATGTCCTTGCTGGTGATGCTCTGCGCGGTGACCAGGCCGGTCGAGACCGTGACGATCACCCCGAGCACCATCAGAAAATGTCGCGCCGCGCTCCTCATCCCCGCTCCTTTCGAATTGAAACCAAAGCACCTTATCACGGCGCATGGGGTCGCCTAGACTCCTCCACCAAAGGCGACCTTCGTGTCGCCTCCACGATCGAGGAGGCGCCTCCATGCCGCACGCGCGCGCGGGTTCGACTCAGGAACGGCTGCGATCGCTCGACATCGTTCGCGGACTGATCATGGTGCTGATGGCCATCGACCACGTCCGCGTGTTCTCGGGCGTGCCAGCCGGCGGGCCAACCCTTGGCGTCTTCTTCACGCGATGCGTGACGCATTTCTGCGCGCCCGGATTCGTGTTCTTCGCGGGTACCGCCGCGTATCTGCATGGTCGGAAGCTCGGGGACACGAGCGCGCTCTCGCGCTATCTCGTGGTGCGAGGCCTGTGGATCGTCGTGCTCTGATGTAGAGGCGGGCTCGAGGCCCGCCTCTCTTTCTTGCTTCTGTCTTCTTGCTTCTTCTTCAGCGGACTCGATTCGCAAACCGACGAAGGCGGCTCTCGAGCCGCCCCTACTTCGCCGCAAAACAGTAGAACAATCCGTCGCCACCGCTGCCGCGCAGGTCTTGCAGGCTGCATCCCTTCGACATGTGCGCGAAGTTCCACGACGTGGGGTTGTCGCCACCTCCCTGCCGATCGTGATGGCCAACCGCGGCACTCCCCGCGCCGCTGCTCGTCCAGTTGTTGCAGTTGGTGGCGCCAAAGTTCAGCGATCCATCAAGCGCCGATCCGCTCAGGATGTCGTGTTTGTTGGGCGTATCGCCGCGGCCGTTGACGACCTCACCTTTCTCCGTCAGCGAGTTCGCCTTCGAGAGCTTGTTGTTGTCACTGTGCAGCTGGGCGACGCTGCTGGCCACTTCGACGCCTTTCGCGTTGAGCCACGGGCCGGTTCCAATACGGTCGCGTGCGTTCACGGCCGGCTGCCCGCTTGACGCGGCCGCGCTCAGGTACGCGCGCCAGACGCGAGTACCGGCGCCGGCGGCCTTCGCCAATGCCTGGCAGTGAGCATCCGCGCCCGAAAGGCCGCCAAGATCCGCTCCCTGCCCCTTCCCGACGCTCGTGATGAAAAAGCTGAGCGTGTTCCCTTGCGCATCGACCGCTCGGGAGCCAGGTGACACCAGTGCCACTGCGAAACCGATCACCAGAAGTCTCTTCATCGCTTTCCTCCTTAACGTTGAGCGGGCGCCGCAATGAGCTTGAGCAACGTCGGCTTGAGACCTGCAGCGCCGAGCGTGTCGTACATCGCCGGCACCGACGCAATCAGGTCGTTGGTTTCCTGAATCAGCTTCAGCATGTCTTCACGCAGCTCGCCGGCCGTACGGACTTGCTGGGCCGTCGGCAACGACGTGGACCCCATGATCTGGCCCTTCACCTGACCGATCTGCGCGCGGACGTTCTGTTGTTGGCCGCCGAATCCTCCGCCGCCCCCGCCGCCCCCGAATCCACCAGCTGCGGCGCCGACACCGAGACGTCGCCGCAGGTCGGCGAGACGGCGGTTGATGTCAGCAATGGCGGTCGTGCCCGCCGATGGCGCGCCAGCGGCCTTGATCATGGCCTCAGCCGACTCGGTCTGCGCGCCCAAAGCCGTCACCGATTCAGCTGCCGCATTGGCGGTACGCTGCAGCTCGTGCAGTGCCAGCGCGGTGTCGTGCAGCGTGCGCCGATCCGCGTCGGTCATCGGAATCTCGACGTCACCGCTGACACGCACAGGCTTGGTCGCAACCTCCTTGCCATCGACGACGAGGGTCACCCGGTACTCGCCGGGCAATACGTTGGGACCATTGATGCCGCCACCGCCAAACCCGCCACCTCCGCCGCCGCCCCCGCCGCCTTGCTGCCCGGGTTGCGACGGAAGAGGCTGGTGTCGCATATCCCAGTTGACGCGATTGACGCCAGCCCGCCGCGCAGTTCGCAGATCGTTGCCGCTGATCTCACGCACCTGTGTGCCCGACGCATCTCGAATGCGCAGGCTCACGTTGGTGGACTCCTTCGCCAGGTAGTAGCTGATCGCGGCGCCGTAGGTCGGATTCTTGCCGAAGAACGGCTTGTCGGTCACAAAGCCGCGATCGTTCGCCTGGTTGAACTGCATCGCGCCGCGAATGTCGAATAGATACGCGTCGGCTTTCATCGCCTCGTTAATCTGCTGAATCGGCGTCGCGTCGTCCAGAATCCAGATGCTGCGCCCGTGCGTCCCCACGATCATGTCGTTGTCGCGCGGGTGAAACACGATCTCGTGAATCGGCACCGTCGGCAGGTTCGACCTGAGGCGCATCCATCGGCCCCCACGGTCGGGGCTCACGAACACGCCGAACTCCGTGCCCGAGTAGAGCACGCTCGCGTTCCTGGGATCCTCGGTCATCGCCGACACGGTGTGCCCCTTCGGGATGCCCTCGCCAATGGACCGGAAGTTGTTCCCGCCGTCCACGCTCGCATAGACGTAGGTGCCGTAATCGTCGTTGCGATGGTTGTCGAACGACGCGTAGACCACGTTCACTTCATGAGCTGAAGCCGACAGCCGCGAGACGTACGCGTTCTTCGGGAGATTCGGGAAGCGGCTGGTGATGTTCGACCAGCTCTTGCCGCCGTCCCTCGTCATGTGGACCACGCCATCGTCGGTGCCGGCGTACAGGACGCCCGCCTGTTTGGGCGATTCGACGAGCTGGACGATATTGCCGTACGACTGCACGCCATCGTTTCTGGCGATGGTGGTCTCCTTCCCGGTTACGCCCATGAGCAACAGCGTGTCTCGATCCGCGTTCCCGGTCAGGTCAGGCGAAATCGCGGTCCAGTTCTGACCGCGATCGGTGGATTTGAAGACCTTGTTGGCGCCCACGTAGACCGAATTCGAGTCGTGCGACGAAATCAGGATGGGCGTGTTCCAGTTCCATCGGAGCGGCGGTTCGCCGCGCGCCGCCACCGGGCGGATGGCTTTGCGCTCGTTCGTCACCCGATCGACGCGCACGATATTGCCGTCCTGTGATTCCGCATAGATCGTTCGCGGATCCTTCGGATCGACCTGCGCCTCGAACCCGTCTCCGCCCTGAATCGACGACCAGTCGTCGTTCACGATGCCAAGGCGGCTGCGAACCGCGCTGGGCCCGCCCCACGTGTAGTTGTCCTGCAGGCCGCCGTAGACGTTGTAGGGCGTCTTCATGTCGTAGGTGACGTGGTAGAACTGCCCGAGATCCATGTTGTAGATCCCTTCCCACGTCTTGCCTTTGTCGTAGCTGACGCCAATGCCGCCGTCGTTGCCGTCGATGATGTGATTCGGATTGGCGGGATTGATCCACATCGCGTGATGGTCCGAGTGCATCGTGCCGTTGTCGATGAAGGTCTTGCCGCCGTCATCGGAAATGTGGAGCTGCACCCCGAGCACGTAGATGCGGGCGTCGCTGGCCGGGTCGATGCGAATCTGGCTGAAGTACATCGGCCGCGGGTTGACGTTGGACATCTTGCGCCATGAGAGTCCCGCGTCATCCGATCGATACGTGCCGCTTTCGGTCGCATGCTCGATGCGGGCATAGACGACGTTGGGATTCGCGCGATAGACGTCCATGCCAATGCGGCCGAGTGCCCCCGGAGGGATGCCGTTGGTCAGCTTTGTCCACGTCCGGCCCGCGTCGCTGGATTTGTGGATGCCGCTGCCAAGCCCTCCTCCATTGAATCCCCACGTCGCGCGGCGGCGCTGATAGGTCGCGGCATACAGCACCTTGTTGTTCGACGGATCCATCACGAGCTCGGTCGCTCCGGTGTCATCGTTGACATGCAGCACACGTTGCCAGGTGTTGCCGCCGTCCACGGTCTTGTACACGCCGCGCTCGCCGCCGCCACCCCATACGCTGCCCAGCGCCGCGACATAAACAACGTCGTGATCGACCGGATCGACGATCACGCGCGCGATCACCTTTGACGTCGTGAGGCCCATGTGCTTGAACGTCTTGCCGCCGTCGGTGGACTTGTAGATGCCGTTGCCCCACGAGGAGCTCTGGCGGTTGTTGTTCTCGCCGCTGCCGACCCAGACCAGATTCGCGTCGTTGGGCGCGATGGCGATGTCGCCGATCGACACCGCGTCGTCCAGGTCGTCGAAGAGCACTTCCCACGTGGTCCCGTTGTTGGTCGTCTTCCACAGGCCGCCGGTTGCGGTTCCGACATAGAAGACCGCCGGATTCGACTCCAGAACGGCCAGGTCATCGACGCGCCCGCCCATCGTGGCGGGACCGATATTCCGGAAGGTCAGCCCCGCAAAGACATCGGGAGGGTTGACCGACGCGGCCGGAGCCGGGCGCGCCGGCGCCTGCCCGAAGGCCGTGTCGCCGCACATGATCACGACGCTCAGCAGAGCGCCAACGAACCAGATCGATCCCCATCGTCGCGAATTCATGGCTCCTCCGTTACTTCGTGGTGGCGGGCAGGTGCGGGCGTACGACGCGCTCGATGTCATCGAGCGCGCGGACGAGAGCGTGGCCAATCTGCTCGCGTTCGGCGGTCGTCAGCGCGCTCAAGGCGCTATGCATTTCCGTCGTCCGACTCCGCAGACCGAGGGTCACGTGAGACACACGCGACTCGTCCAGGAACCGCTCTCGCACGATCTCCATGAGGGGAGAGTTTAATAGAAGCCCGAGCGGCCTACGGCCGTTCCTGGGCCGCCGCCGCTTCGACGACCAGATGCGGGGCGTCGTCCTTCAAATCAATCACAACCCTTGAGCCGTCGGCGACGCTCCCGAAAAGGAGCAGCTCAGAGAGGGGCTTTTTGATGGACTTCTCGACCAGGCGGGCCATCGGACGGGCGCCAAACGCCCGATCGAAGCCCTTCTCAGCCAGCCACGCCCGGGCGGCGGGCGCCAAGGTGATCTGAATGTTTCGCCCGGCGACCAGCGCACGCAGCTCGTCGACATGCTTGTCCACGACCCGCTCAATCTCGGCGGCGCCCAGCGGAAGGAAGTGGACGATCGCGTCGAGACGATTGCGGAATTCGGGCGCGAACGTCCGCTCGAGCGCACCCGTCGCCTTGCTGGTGGGCTTCGTGTCGCCAAAACCGAGCCGCCGGCCTGAGAGATCGCGTGCGCCGGCGTTGGTCGTCATCACCAGAATCACGTGGCGGAAATCCGCCTGGCGCCCGTGAGTATCGGTGAGGGTCGCGTGATCCATCACCTGCAGCAGAATCGAGAACAGGTCGGGATGGGCCTTCTCGATCTCATCGAGCAGCAGTACGGCGTGAGGAGATTTGCGGACGGCATCGATCAGCAGCCCGCCCTCTTCGTAGCCGACGTATCCGGGCGGCGCGCCGATCAGACGAGACACGGCGTGCTTCTCCATGTATTCCGACATGTCGAAGCGCAGGAAGTCGACTTTCAGCACCCGCGCCAGCTGGCGCGCGAGCTCTGTCTTACCCACACCCGTGGGCCCCGTGAACAGAAAACTCCCCATCGGCTTGTCTGGCGCGCGAAGCCCCGATCGGGAGAGCTTGATGGCAGAGGTGACTTCGTCGATCGCGCCGTGCTGACCGAAGATCACCGACTTCAGCTCCTGATCCAGATTCTTGAGAGCCACCTTGTCGTCGGACGACACGGCTTGGACCGGCACGCGCGCGATCTTCGCGACGACGGCTTCGATGTCCGCGACGCTGATCACCCTTGGGCGACCCTGACCAGCCTCCGCCAAGGCTTCGGCGGTCCGCCGTAGCGCTTCGCGCGAAGGCGGAAGGGTCGCCCCTACAGGTGCTGGGTGAAGAAGCGCGCCACCAGAGTCGTGCGCCCCCATGGGTGCGTCTTGAGGGACAGTCGCCCCCACCGGTTCCTGTAGAGGCGACCCTTTAGGGTCGCCTACCTTAGGGTTGCCTAGCTTCGCCATCGCGCCCGCCTCGTCGATCACGTCGATGGCCTTGTCCGGCAGATGCAGATCCTTCAAGTGCCGGTTCGACAGCGACACGGCGGCCTCCAGCGCGTCATCCGAGTACTTCACGCCGTGATGGGTTTCGTATGACGCGCGAAGACCCTTGAGAATCTCGATCGTCTCCGCCTCGGTCGGCTCCAGCACGTCGATCTTCTGGAACCGCCTGGAGAGCGCGCGGTCTTTGTCGAACGATTGCTTGGCGTCGGAAAACGTCGTGGACCCGATGCACCGGAGCGTGCCGGACGCCAGGGCAGGCTTCAACAGATTGCCCGCATCCATCGTCCCGCCCGACGCCGAGCCGGCGCCCACCAGCGTGTGAATCTCGTCGATGAAGAGAATCGCCTGCTCGTGTTTCTCGAGCGCGCTGAGCACCTGCTTGACGCGCTCCTCGAAGTCGCCTCGGTAGCGCGTGCCGGCGACCAGCGAGCCCATGTCCAGCGCGAACATTCGCACCGACCGGAGGGCCTCGGGCACTTCACCGTGATGGATGCGCAACGCCAGTCCCTCGGCCAACGCCGTTTTGCCGACACCAGGCTCGCCGACGAGCAGCGGGTTGTTCTTGCGGCGACGGCAGAGAACCTGCACCATCCGATCGATCTCGAGTTGACGGCCGATGAGCGGATCGATGCCACCCTTCGCCGCCTTGGCGATCAGATCGGTCGCGAAGGCCTCGAGCGGATCTCGCGGTCCGGGCTCGCTCCCGTCTGGTGCTCCGTGAGATGGGGCCTCGGCGGGAGCTCCGTGTGAAATGACGCGAAGGAGCGAGAGCCGATCGACACCGTGCTTGCGCATGAAAAACGCGGCGTGACTGTCCTCTTCTTGAAGCAGGAAGACCAGCAGGGCGCCGCTCTCGACTTGCTGCGCGCTCGACGAGGCCGCATGCACGACGGCGCGCTCGACGACGCGATCGAAGCCCAGCGTGGACTCGGGCTTGACGGCCTTGCGACCGGGGACCGGAGAGAACGCTTTGCTCAGCACTTCTTCGAGGTCGCTCCGCAGCTGGGCGATGTTGACTCGGCAGCGGCCGAGAATCTCTCGCGCCTGCGTGTCCTCGAGCAGAGCAAACAGCATGTGCTCGAGGCTGACGAGGTCGTGCCGCCGGTCGGTGGCCAGGCGAAACGCCCGTCGAATGCTCTCGAGCGTATCCGGAGCGAAGGGAACGGGCGGACGACTCATGGGTGCATGTCCTCCAGGGCGGGCTCGATCGTCACAAGCAGCGGGAACTCGTGCTGCTCGGCCAGCTGGCGGGTGGCTTTGAGCTTGGTCGCAGCGACATCGCGCGTAAACAAGCCAGCGACACCGAGCCCAGTCTGATGGACGTGCATCATGATCGTGAATGCGTCCGCGCGAGGCAAGTTGAAAATGGTTTCAAGAATCCAGACGACGAATTCCTGCGTGGTGTAGTCGTCGTTGTGGATCAGCACCCGCCACATTTTGGGCGTATCCGTCTTGTCTTCGGTGCTGGAGCCCGTGAGAACGCTCTCGAGGAGCTTCGACTCAGCCACAAGCCAATTGTACGCAGCTTTTCGGCTTTCGGCCTTGGGCTTTCACGACGACGCGCTCACGACCGTGCGCAAATCCTCGTCGAACTGCCACCGGACGGGCGCCGAGGGCAGGCGAACCAGGCGATTGACTTCGCGAACAAACGCGTCCCGCGAGATGGAGCGGGCGCCGAGCGACAGCAAGTGCCCGGTCTCGAGCTGACAATCGATGAGCGGAAAGTCCCAGCGAGCGAGCTGCGCAGTGAGGTACGCCAGCGCGATCTTTGAGCCGTCGCGCTGACGTGAGAACATCGATTCGCCAAAGAAAATCCTCCCCATCGACACGCCATACAACCCGCCCGCGAGCACGTCATCGCTCCACACTTCGATAGAGTGTGCCAGACCCAACCGGTGCAAGGCCATGTATGCCGTCTGCATCGAGGGGATGAGCCAGGTGCCTGGCTCGTCGTCCCGGGGCGCGGCGCATTCTCTCAACACGCGGGCGAAGATCGTGTCAGCGGTCACCGTGATGTCTGGTTGTCGGAGGCGCTTTCTGAGCGAGCGCGAGATGTGGAATTCCCGCGGCGCGAGCACGGTGCGCGGATTGGGCGACCACCACAGAATCGGGTCGCCGGCGTTGAACCACGGAAAGATCCCGTGTGCGTACGCGTCGATCAACCGCGGCACCGACAAATCCCCACCAGCAGCCAGGAGGCCATCGGGCTCGTCGAGCGCCTCGTCTACCGGGGGAAACGCGTCGTGCGGGCCCAGCAGTGGAATAGTGCGGCGGTCGGCCCGTGCTACCATTTCTCTTTCCTACCGGATGGTGAGTGTAGCTCAGAGGTAGAGCTCCGGACTGTGGCTCCGGCTGTCGCGGGTTCGAATCCCGTCACTCACCCCATCTCCTGCATACCCACAAGTTGAAAGTTAGGTTAACAGTTGAAAGTTTCAGTTGAAAGTTCTCCAGTGGACAGTGAGGCGTGTTACCGACAATGGCTGGACGACTTCGAGACCCGCCATCTCGCGGATCTTCGATTCAGCGACGTCGCGCGGGCGCTGAGGGCCCTTTCGTCGGCCTACGTCGAGCGTCGCGCGAGCGGTCTCGCGAAGCATCGTGATCTGGACGGGCTCGGCAAGCGAGCGGCGTTTGCCCTTTACTACGGGCCACTCCATTTTCTACTCGTCCAAGCCATCCTGCGCGCCATTGCCTCGGACCCTGGAGGTGGGAGCAACCCTTTCGGCTTGCCTAGTCGGGGTCTCGTCGTCGACCTCGGCTGCGGCACCGGTGCTGCCGGAGCGGCGGTCGCGACGGCGACATCACCGCCATCGGGAGTCGTCGCGATCGACACCCACCCATGGGCGCTGGACGAGGCGCGACTCACCTATCGAGCCTTTGGACTCGCCGCCGATATGCGGAGAGCAGACGTCTCACGATTTCGGCTGCCACGCGGAACTTCCGTTGTCGTCGCAGCGTTTGTCGTGAACGAACTGAGTGAGGCTGCGAGGGATGCGCTTTCTGGAACGCTGCTGGAGGCCTGTCGGCGTGGAGTGGCGGTCCTGATCGTCGAACCGATCTCGTTGCGCGTGTCTCCATGGTGGCTGACCTGGGAAAAGGCGTTCGTAGAAATTGGCGGCCGCGCCGACCAGTGGCGCTTCGACATCGAGGTGCCGCCCATAGTCAAACGGCTGGCGCGGGCGACCAGCTTGAATCCCCAGGTGATGACGGCGCGAAGTGTGTTCGTTGGGTATTCTGAGACCGGGAGCGATGCAGTTGTCTGATGGCCTCGTCGCCAAGCGGTTGCGGTACATCGAGCGCCAGAAGGAGCTGCACACGGAGCGCGTCAACGTCGCGTTCACCGACCGCGCGCCAGCGGGGTCGGGCTCCACGAATCGACACGGCATGCCGAAGTTGCCGATCGGACAACGTGCGGTGCCGAACTGGCCGGTGCTCGACCTCGGCGACTTGCCCGAGATCTCGCTCGATGCCTGGCGCCTCGAGGTCGGCGGCCTCTGCGACAATCCCTTCACCGTCACATGGAGCGAGTTCCTCGCCCTGCCACAGGCCGAAGACGTCAGCGACTTTCACTGTGTGACGACGTGGAGTCGGATGGACAACCATTGGACAGGCGTCCGCTTTCGCTCCATAGCGGAGCTGGCG
>JBOGIV010000156.1:0-4601 GCA_050747925.1 Vicinamibacterales bacterium | reverse complement strand
GCCGGGAATGAACTCCATGACGAGGAAGTCGACGCCCGCGTCGGTGTCGAAGTCGTGAATCGTGGCGATCTGCGGGTGGTTGATTCGCGACAGCGCCAGCGCTTCCTTCTTGAACCGGCGCCGCGCGTCCTCGTCCTCCAGCCGGCCTGGTGGCAGGACCTTGAGCGCGACATCGCGATCGAGCCGCTCGTCGCGGGCGCGATACACGACACCCATGCCTCCGGCGCCGAGGCGCTCGATCACTCGATAGCGGCCGAGTGTGCGGTCGACGAGATCATCTCGATCAGAGCCGATCATCCACTCCGTTCTACCTCAGAGCTGGACAGAATCAAACTCGGCGAGCATCTGGCCGGTCTCCGCCACTTGTTGAGCGGCGTGTAGTCGCAGGCCTCTCCAGAGTCGGACCACAGGCCCGAACCGATGGCGATCACAACTTCGCCTCAGGAACGAAGTGCTGCTTCCACTTCGGAGGTCGTTTGTAGTTGCCTGTGCGCCGCCGGCGTTTCGGAAGGTTGAGCGGCGGCGGGGTCGCATCCTTATAGGGCATCGAGCTCAGAATGTGCGCGATGCAGTTGAGCCGGGCGCGACGCTTGTCATCGCCCTCAACGGTCCACCATAGGGCCTTTTTGATGTCCGTGTGGCGGAACATCTCATCTTTGGCTTTGGAGTACTCGATCCACTTCGGCATCGACTCCAGATCCATCGGGCTGAGCTTCCACCGGCGTGCTGGGTTCCCTGCGCGCTCTTTGAAGCGCCGCTCCTGTTCCTGATCGCTGACCGAAAACCAGTACTTCAGCAGCGTGATGCCAGACCGCACCAACATTCGCTCGAACTCGGGACACGCGCGCAAGAACTCCCGGTACTCATCGTCGCTGCAGAAGCCCATCACGTGCTCGACGCCAGCCCGGTTGTACCAACTCCGATCGAAGATCACGATCTCCCCAGCGGCGGGGAGGTGCTCGACGTAGCGCTGGAAATACCACTGCGTTTTTTCTCTGTCGGATGGTGTGCCGAGCGCCACCACGCGACAGCCGCGAGGATTGAGCGGCGCGACAATGGTCTTGACGGCGCCTCCCTTTCCCGCGGCGTCGCGGCCTTCGAAGACAATGACGAGCTTCTGCCCCGTGTCTTTGATCCAGTACTGCATCTTGACCAATTCGAAATGCAGTTCCGCGAGCTTCTCTTCGTATACCTTGCGCTTCAATTTATCGGCCTTCTTGGCCACGTGAGTCCTCCCGCGTTCGAGTCTGTTGCTGTTTAGTGGTTCGCTGAGGACTGACGGCGAGGGAACGGTGCGGTGCACGTCAGGATCAGCAATGGCAGCGTGTTGATCAACGGGCTCAGAAGGGCGCGCCGGTCCCGCAGGTCATCGTTCCAGTGAATCGCGGCGAAGAGGCTGGTGAAGACGATCAAGGCGAGATGTACGGGACGGTGCTCAGGCCAGTGGTTGATTCGTTGCCGACGGCAACCTGGAGGCTGATTGGGTGGAATCGCTGTGGTCCTGCAGATTCAATCACACATCGATCTCGTTTTGCTGCTGCTAACAGGCGATCTAACGCTCCGGTTCAGCGGCGGCGCCCAGCGCCGGCCGCTGCAACCGGTTGTTGGGCGGCACGCAAGCCGGACGGACCGGCAGCTGACTGTCACGGTCCGAAGGTGAAGCGTGTCTCGCCGCCCCAGATGTAGGCAAGCCAAGACGCCGCCAGACCGGCAGCGACGCCTGCGCTGACGCACAGCGCGAGGGCTGGGGCGACGCGCCGGTCGAACTCGGGAACCCGCTCGGCTGGGTGACGGGCCAGGAAGATGCCGTAGGCGACCAAGGCCAGGAAGACGCCCGCGGTCACGTCTAACACGTAGTGCTGCTTCGTGAAGAGAGTGGAGAGCGCAACCAGCGTCCCAGATACCAAAGCGATGATTCCCAGACGGCGATGCACATGGGACACCGCCAGCGCCGACACGAAAGAATGCGCCACATGGAGTGATGGGAGGCAGTTGTACGGGGGGTCGGCTGAATAGAGGGCCCGCAGACCCCACACCGCGAATCCTTCTCCAGTCACCAGGTCGGGCCGAGGTGCCGCAGTCGGATAGACCACAAAGAAGCACACGTAGGAAGTGATCCAGATCAGCAGGTAGGCATAGACCGTGCGCCGGATGAGATCGTCCTGCCGGATGACAAAGATGGGAAGCAGGATCAAGAAGAGGTACAAGACGCCATAGACAATCGCCCAGAGTGGGATTAGCGGCCAGGCGCGATCGAGTGCCAGTTCGGGAACGTGTCTGATCCTGGGCGGAAAGAACGCCGGAATCAAGATATAGAAAGGAACCAAGGCGATGAGAACGACCATCGACACCGGCACGCGGTATGGCCGCGCCAGCGACCGTGTAACCATTCCCCAGTTGACAGGGGTGAGAACTGGTTCGCCTAGAGGCTCATGCATGTCTTGATGACGGTTGAACTGACAATCGGCACCCGCGCATCGTGTAGCACGTCTTGTCCGCCCAACGATTGCGAATGAGCCGCGCGGCGCTCAATTCAACGACGCGTCGGCTCCATTCGCGTGTTAGCCCGCGGCGGGTACGGTCCGGGCACAAAGGTAACAGATCAGTCCAGGGACATGGGTAACACATTCAGCCAGACTCGAGCCGAGGTGGCTCGATGCCGTGGCAGGAGACGTCACTCATGGATCAACGCGTGCAATTCATCGCCGACTATCAGCGCGACGTGTTCGACGTCGCCGAGCTGGCGCGGCGGTTCGGCATCAGTCGAAAGACGGCCTATAAATGGATCGACCGCTATGACGCTGCCGGCCCGACGGGGCTGATCGATCGATCCCGTCGCCCGACGCATTCGCCGAACGAAACGCCGGCGGCGATCGTCGCGGCGCTCGTCGAGCTCCGCGGACACCATCCGACGTGGGGCGCCAAGAAGCTGCGGAAGGTGCTGGCCACGCGGGAGCCGAAGTGGACGCTGCCGGCCCGCAGCACCATCTGCGATCTTCTCGATCGCGCCGGACTCATTACGACGTCGACGCGCCGGCCCGTACCGGCGCATCCGGGGCGACCGTTGGTACCGATGGCGGCGCCCAACGGCACCTGGACCGCAGACTTCAAAGGTCAGTTCAAGACCCGCAACGGCGTGTATTGCTATCCGCTGACGATTGTCGACGGGTTTAGCCGGTACCTACTCGCGTGCCAGGGCTTGCGGTCGACGGCGATTGCCGGGGCGCGGCCGATCTTTCTTCGGCTCTTCCAAGAGTATGGCTTGCCGCTCATCATCCGGACGGACAACGGCGTGCCGTTCGCGACCACCGCGCTCGGACGCCTGTCGACGCTGTCGGTGTGGTGGATTCGGCTCGGGATTCTCCCCGAGTTGATCGCCCCGGCCTCACCGCAACAGAACGGACGCCACGAGCGCATGCATCGCACCCTCAAGACCGAGGCCACGCGCCCCCCGAGCGCGAATCTCCAGGCGCAACAAGTGCGCTTCAATCGGTTTCGTCACACGTAGAACGACGAGCGCCCGCACGAAGCGCTCGACCAAGAGACGCCCGCCTCGTGCTACCACCCGTCGGGGCGCGAGCTACCGCGGAAGCTGGCGCCCCTCGAATACCCTGGACACTTTGAAGTCCGCCTCGTCAGCCGCAACAGCGGCATTCGCTGGAAGAAGCGCTGGGTCTGCGTGACCCACACCTTGGCCGGCGAATACGTCGGACTCGAGGAAGTCGGCGACGGTCTCTGGGACGTATACTTTGGGCCGCTGAAGCTCGGACACATGGACGAACGCATCCGACGAATTGAAGATCACAAGGGCCGGACGGTACGACGACCGTCGGCATCGTCCCAGGCAGAGCCGGCGGCCGCCCTGTGGGAGCCTCGGCGGGCGCGTTCTTCAGCGCGCGCCGAGGCTCCTACAGGGCGTGGGAACCTTACAGAGTGTTACCCATGTCCCCGGACTGATTTGTTACCCATCTTCCCGGCCGGACAGCGGATGCGATGGCCGCTCACTCCAGGAGCGAGCTCGCGTGGCAAGCTCGTCCCGCACTTGAGGCCAGTCGTGTAACGTTGCTGGATCGAAGTCCGCTCCGTTCGGCCACACGAGAGTACCAGCCTCGGCGTCAAGCCTCACATCGTTGAACACTGTGAGATCTCGCAATGGCCCAAACAGGACACCGTGTAGCACTGGCTGAAAGTCGATCCGCTGCTCAGTGCCGTCGCTGAACGCGACGGTCAACGTGTACGGGCCGATGCTCTCGAATCGCGTCACCCGATGGATGGGATGGCTCATGGCTATCTGAGTGGCTCGATCTTGACTGGCGGCTGACCCGATTGCAAGAGATCCCAGTCTTGCTGCAGTTCCGCTCGGTGGATTTCCGCCCACGCCTCAACCAGCCGCTGCTGCGCCTTTGGCAAGCTGCCGCCTAGGCACTCAATGTTGTCAATCGCGAAGACCGCCGCTTCGTCTTGGTAGTACGCGTGAAAATGCGCTCGGTGATGTTGTCCGCTGGTTTCGACGAACATTCGGATGACGATTCCGAAGAATCGCGAAAGTTCCGGCACGTCCGTACCTTAGGGCTCTGATCGAAATTGAGTTAGCAACTTGC
>JBOGIV010000155.1:0-15972 GCA_050747925.1 Vicinamibacterales bacterium | reverse complement strand
ACCCAGGCGCGCGCACTCGCTCTGCCAGCAGCATGCGCCATTGAAATGATCCACACCTACTCGCTGATCCACGACGATCTGCCAGCGATGGATGATGACGACCTGCGTCGAGGCCGGCCAACGCTGCACAAGGTGTGCGGCGAAGGGATGGCCATTCTGGCCGGCGATGGTCTGCACGCCGAAGCGTTCGGCCTCCTGGCGCGCGAACCGCCGACCACAGGCCCGGTGCTCGGCGCGCGCAAACTGCGGGTCCTCGCCCTCGTCGCCGACGCCGCCGGCTCGTCTGGGATGGTCGGTGGGCAGGCAATCGATCTCGAGGCGGTGGGCGCCAAGCGAAGTCAGCGCTCGCGAAGGCTCGACGCCGACGGCCTCCGTGAAATGCATTCGCGAAAAACCGGCGCGTTGATTCGTGCGTCGGTGGCCGCCGGTGCGGTCATGGCCGGCGCCGACGACCGGCTGCTGCTCGCGCTCGAACACTATTCATCTGAATTGGGGTTGGCTTTTCAGATCGTTGACGACATTCTTGATGTCGAGGGCGCGGCGATCACTTTGGGCAAGACCGCCGGCAAGGACGCCGCGGCCGGCAAGCCGACGTACCCCGCTTATTTTGGGCTCGACGAATCCCGGCGATTGGCGGCCGCGTGTCTCACGCGCGCTGAGCGTGCACTTGAAGGTGTCGGCCTGGCACAATCGCGACTCGCGGATATCGCTCACTGGATTGTCGATCGGAAGAACTAGAAGCAAAGTGCCAAGGGTGCCGGGAGTGCCAAGGGTGCCAAAGGTGCAGCGCGTACGTCTGGACGCGCTACTCGTGCAGCGCGGGCTGGTCGAGTCGCGCGAGAAGGCACGCGCGCTGATCCTCGCAGGACAAGTGGACGTCTCCGGCCACGGCGCCGACAAGGCCGGCACGATGGTGGCGAGCGACGCCGAGGTCCGGGTCATTGGACCCGATCATCCGTGGGTGAGCCGCGGCGGCGTCAAGCTCGCGTGTGCGCTCGACGCGTTCCGCATCGATGCTTCCTCCGCGCTCGTGATCGACATCGGCGCGTCCACGGGTGGGTTTACCAACGTGTGGTTGCAGCGCGGCGCGCGGCACGTCATCGCACTCGACGTGGGTCACAGCCAGCTTCACTGGAAACTCAGACAGGATCCACGCGTCACCGTCATCGAAGGAGTGAACGCTCGCCACCTCTCGCTGGGCGATCTGCCGGACCTTGGCGGGCCGATCACGCGAGTGAGCATCGATGTCTCGTTCATTTCGCTGGCGCACATTTTTCCGGTGATCCCCCCACTCGTCGGAGGCGGGACGGAGGTTGTCGCACTGGTCAAACCTCAATTCGAGGCGGGACGCAAGGACGTCGGCCGTGGCGGAGTCGTCAAGAGTGAGGTCGTCCACGCGCGTGTCCTGTCGAAAGTGGAGAGCGCAGCCGCTGAAGTAGGATTGCAGCGCGTGGCTCTCATCGAATCGCCGATCACCGGCGCTCATGGCAATCGCGAATTCCTGCTGCACCTTCGATGCGCGTAGGAATCGCGGTCAAACCGGGACTCGTCGAGGCGCGCGACCTGCTGCGGGAGATCGAGCAGTGGCTCGAGGCCCGCGGGGCCGAAGCCGTCTGGTCCACCGAAGCGTCCGACCTGCTGCCCCCGCGGGCTCGCGTCGTCTCCGATCGAGAGGCGCTGCCGCGCAAGGCCGACGCCGTGCTGATCCTGGGTGGCGATGGGACGCTGCTCGCGATGGCCGATCACATCGCGCGGGCCGCCGTCGATATTCCGATTCTCGGCGTGAATTTTGGCTCGCTGGGATTCCTCACCGAGGTGACGCGACCGGAGGTCTTTGCGTCGCTGGACGCCGTCCTGACCGGACGCGCGACCCACGATGAGCGGATGATGCTTCACGCGGTGGCGAAGCGTGGTAGTGCGCCTTCAGAAACGCACGTCGCCTTGAACGACATCGTCTTCACTCGAACCGCGCTCTCTCGCATGACCGATCTCAACGTCTGGGTGGGCGACCAGTTCGTCGCCGCCGTCAAAGCCGACGGCCTCATCGTCGCCACTCCGACCGGGTCGACCGCCTACAACCTGGCCGCAGGAGGACCGATTGTCCATCCGTCGATGCGCGCGCTGATCCTGACGCCGATTGCTCCGCATACCCTGACCAACCGCCCGATCGTCATCCCGGCGGAGCGTGACGTGCGCATCGAGTCGGCCAGCACCAACGCCGGCGACGAGGTCTACGTCACCCTCGACGGTCAATCCGGCTTCGCGATGAAGGAAGGAGACGAGGTGGTGATCGGCCGAGCTCCAAGGCCGATCAGGCTCGTCCGCGCATCGGCCAGGAGCTACTTCGAAGTGTTGCGGCAGAAGCTGAAGTGGAACGAGCGGTGATTGGGCCGGGTGGGCCTGGTGGGCCGGGTAGGCCGGGTGGGCCGAGTAGGCCGGGTAGGCCGGGTAGGGCAGGTAGGCCGGGTGGGCAGGTAGGCCGGGTAGGGCGGGTGGGCCGGGTAGGAGCTGCGCTCTATGATGGCGGCTGCGTCTTTGGCGCAGCTGACTGCTGGCTCCGTCGCTTTCTGAAATAGTCCACTTGCCACGTCGCGACGTTGCGGTTGTGTTGAGCGAGCGTGTCGGCGAACACGTGGGTGCCGTCGTTGCGGCTCACAAAGAACAGGTGCTTGACGTCGGCGGGCCGAACCGCGGCCTGCAGTGCCGCGAGGCCCGGCGACGCGATGGGCCCGGGCGGCAGGCCCGCGTGACGGTACGTATTGTACGGCGAGTCGAGCTGGAGATCGTCTCGACGCAGATTGCCGCTGAACCGACCCGCCCTCTCGAGCGCGTAGATCACCGTCGGGTCAGCCTGCATCGGCATCTTTCGAGCCAGACGGTTCCGATAGACCGCAGCCACCAGTGCGCGTTCGTCCGCCTGCGCGGTCTCCTTCTCGACCAGTGAAGCCAACGTCACCGTCTCACGAACTGAGAGGCCGGCGGCGTTGGCGGCGGCGCGAAGGTCCGCATCGAACATCTGTCTGAACAACGACGCCATCTGCTTCACAAGGTCGGCAGCGGTGGTATTGCGAGCCAAGGCGTAGGTTTCGGGAAACAGATAGCCTTCGAGGTCGCGCGCCGCTGGATCCAAGTCGCGAATCACCGAAGCATCGCCGGCCGCCTGCGAAAACTCCTTGGCCGATCCAAAACCGCGCTCCTCGAACACCTTCGCCATGTCGGCAATCGTGAGGCCTTCGGCGAAGGTGAGGAGCCGCGTGTGCACCTCGCCCGTGACGAGCCGATCGATCACCTCCAACGCACTCATGGGCCGATCAAACCGATACTCGCCTGCTTTGAGATCGCGCGCCTGCCCACTCGTCAGAATCCCGACCCGGAAGGTCAGCTCATCTCGAACCACTCCGGCTTCAACGAGCCGGCGTCCAATCGCCATCGAACTCTGACCGGGAGCGATCTCAATGAACTGCCCAGCTGCCGTGTACACACCAAATGGCTCGCGCGTTCTCTGGTACAGGGTCCACGCCGCGGTCCCGGCGGCGCCGCCGACCACAACAAGAACGACCGTAAGGCGGAAGAGCCAGCGCTTCACGTGAGTGATTCATCCGCCGACGGAGAGGGCCGGCCATCGAGATAGTCCTGCAGCACGACCGCCGCCGCCGCTGCGTCGAGCCTGGCTTTGCGCTTTCGCCAGTCGGGCTCGCGGCGAGCGAGCCGTGACTCGGCCTCACGGCTGGAAAGTCGCTCGTCTTGCAGAACCACTGGCAACCTCACTCGTGCCTCGAGCGCGCGCGCGAATGCCTCCACGGCCGCCGTTTGGTGCGTCGCCCCGCCATCGAGCCGTCGGGGCCAACCCACGACAATGGCCTCAAGTCCCCCGTCCGATTCGGCGAGGGATTCAATTTCAGAGACGACAAGATTGAGCGTCGCGGACTCTGACGATGGGCGCTCGATCGCGCGCCAAGGGGAGGCCAGTGTCGCCGAAGCGTCGCTCAGCGCCAGCCCGATGCGACGAGCGCCATAGTCGATGCCCAGCACGCGCACAGTCACAGTATAAGAGGCGAGGATTCGTCCGCCTCCGCTCGCCGCAAGACCTCGAGCTTCGGCGAGACAAGCTCTAACTGTTCTAACCGCTCTCTGCCCTCCTATAATTCACCGACGTGCCTCGACGCCTCGTCATCCTTGCTCTCGCCGCACTCGCGCTGTCGTGCGGCGGCGGCGCATCGCCGGAGCGATTCCCACAGAAAGTCGTCATCCTCGGCTTCGACGGTATGGACCCCGAGCTCACCGAGCGATGGATGGCGCAAGGGAAGCTGCCAAACCTCACCAGACTCGCAGCCCAAGGTGGTTTTCAGAGGCTGACCACGACGCATTCGCCCGAATCGCCGACCGCGTGGGCCTCGTTTGCGACCGGCGTGAATCCGGGCAAACACAACATCTACGACTTCCTGGTTCGCGACACGCAGACCTACCTGCCCGATCTCGCGATGGTCAAGCGCGAGCCCGCGAGGTTTCTGTTCGACTACATCCCGATCGCTCGACCGAAATTGACGTCGACCCGCGGCGGCACATCGTTCTGGGTGACGGCGGGGCACGCCGGCGTCCGACCGAGCATCTTGACGGTTCCGGTGACCTTCCCGCCTGAGCGCGTCCCCAATGGGGAGCTGCTCTCTGGCCTTCCGCTGCCGGACATTCGCGGGACCATGGGAACGTTTTATTACTTCGCGACCGACCTCAGCCGCTACGAGGAGGGCAACACGGAGTTCGGCGGCATCCTTCGACGACTCGTGTTCGACGGCAACGTCGCGCGCGCGGAAATCGTTGGGCCGCCCAACCCGATCGTTCGACAGCGCGAGCGCGTGATTCGAGCCAAGGCCTCGCTATCGGAGGCCGATCACAAGGAGCTGGCCGACCTGAGCGCTCGTGCCGACGTCAAGCTCCCCTTCTCGATCAGTTGGAATCGCGAGGCGCGCACCGCAAACCTGGAGCTCGCCGGCGAGACGATTCATTTGGCGGAACGTCAATGGAGCCGCTGGATCGCCGTGGACTTTGACGTCAACGCGCTCATTCGAGTCCATGGAATGATGCAGGCGCTCCTGCTGACCGCCGGCAGCGAGCTGCAGATCTACTTCTCCCCGGTCAATTGGCACCCAGAGAATCCGCCCGCTGCGATGTCGTCGCCTGCGTCGTTCGCGGCCGATCTTTACGAGCGCCTCGGTCCTTATCGCACGCTCGGATGGCCCGAAGCGACGTGGCCATTGAACGAAGAGCGGATCGACGAACAGACCTTCATGGACGACCTCGACAAAGCCTTCGCCGATCGCGCCGCCACCATTCTCAACCGCATCGATGCGCGTCGATGGGATCTGCTGGTCGGCGTCATCGAGACCACCGACCGTGTGCAGCACATGATGTGGCGGCTGATCGATCCGGAGCACCCGCTCTATGATGCCGGCCTGGCATCCCGCTTCGGCGGTGCGATCGAGCGCGTCTATCAAAAAGCCGACGACTTTGTCGGCCAGGTGGTCAAGCGGCTGCCAGAAGACGCGACGCTGCTGGTGGTCTCCGATCACGGATTTCATTCTTTCCGCTACAGCGTCAACCTCAACACCTGGCTGGTCGAGCGCGGCTATATGGCGCTCAAGGGCCAGCGTCCGGGCGAGAAGAAACTGGACGACCTGTTCGGCGGCGGCACCTTCTGGGAGAACGTGGATTGGTCCAATACGAAGGCGTATGCCATGGGCCTCGGGCAGATCTACATCAATCTCGATGGCCGAGAAGGCCAGGGCACGGTCTCAGAACGGGTCTACCATCAAGTCGTTGACGCCATCGCCGCCGAGCTTCGCGACTTCAAGGATCCCCAAACTGGGCGGGTGATCGTTCGAAACGTCTACAAGCGTCGCGACATCTACTCGGGGCCGTATTACAACGACGCGGCCGATCTGCAGGTCGGCTTCGAGGATGGGTACCGCTCGTCGTGGCAGACCGCACTGGGCGGCACGCCGCCTCAGCTGATCGAACCGAACCTGAAGAAGTGGAGCGGCGATCACGGATCGTTCGACTACGCGATCACCCCAGGCGTGCTCTTCTCGAGCCTCAAGCTGTCGGCGGGCCAGCCACGGATCATCGACATCGCCCCAACCGTGCTGAAGCTGTTTGGCGTGCCGATACCAATGGAGATCGATGGCAAGCCGCTCTTCTAGCAACCGTCTCCTCGCGCTCGGCATCGCTGCGCTCGCGGTGCTGCATGCGGTTGCGCTCAATTCGCAGGCGCCAGCCGACGAAGCCAAGGCGCAGGCCGCACGAGCCGCCGAGCGGATCCAGATCTTGCAGCGTGAAGCCGATCAGTTGGCGGCTGAGGCGCGGACCGTGTACGGAGACCTCAGGCAGCTTGAAATTGCCAGGCAGATCAAAATCGAAGAGGTCGTGCGAGCCGACGCCCGACTGGCCGAACTGATGGCCGCCCGCGACGCGGCGGCCGTCCGTCTCAAGACGTTGGAGTCGGCGCGGATCGCGGGCTCTCCCGACGTTTCATCGCGGCTGGTTGAGCTCTACAAGCGCGGAAGGGGTGGCTATCTGACCATGCTGCTCGCCACCAACGATCTGCGAGCCATCGGGCGGATGGCCCGCGGCGTTGTCGCCGTCGCGGAGCTGGACCGCACGCGGATCGACGACCATCGTCGCAGCATTGCCGAAGAACGGACGGCGCTTGCGGACCTCAATCGGGATGGCGCCGCGCTCACGACCCAGCAAGCCGAAGCCACCAAGGCGCGCGTCGCTCTCGACGCGGCGGTCGCGGCGCGCAATCGGCTGATCGATGATCTCGATCGCCGGCGGGATATTGCGGCGCAATTTGTCGGCGAGCTGCAGGCCGCGCACGCGGCGTTGCAAAGGACGCTCGCATCGATGCCCAAAGGCTCGGGTGGTGCAGTGCCCGCCCTGCCTCTCCCCGCATTTCGTGGCGCTATCGAATGGCCTGTGATCGGCCCCATCGTCTCGCCGTTCGGTCGCGCCACATCGGGGCGCTTTGGCACCGCGGTGACGCGCAACGGCGTCGAGATTGGCGCGAAGGAGAAGTCGCCGGTCCGTGCCATTCATGAGGGCACCGCGGCCTTTGCCGCGCCGTTCACGGGTTTTGGAACACTCGTCATCGTCGAGCACGGCGGTGGCGCGTTTTCGCTCTACGGCCATTTGTCCCAGGCGCTCGTCACAAAAGGTGCAGCGGTGAAAAGGGGAAGCGTGGTGGGCTCTGTCGGCCACACGCCGACAGGAGTCGCGGCCCTCTACTTCGAGCTCCGCATCGACGGGCGCCCGGTCGATCCCGTACAATGGCTGCGGAGATAAGGATGAGCACTCGCGGTCGCGTCCTCGTGTTGGCGGCGTCGATTCCGGTCATCGCATTCGTCGTGATTGGCGGCTTCATGGCGAAAGCCATCGCCCGCGAAGACAGCTATCAGGTACTGCGGATCTTCGAAGACGTCGTGACGCTGGTGATGAACAACTACGTTGAGGACATCAACGTGGACAAGGTGATGCAGGGCGCGATGCATGGCCTCGCCGACGGTCTGGATCCCGATAGCGCCTATCTCGACAGCCGGCAGGTCGCCGCGTACGACAAGGGCGAGACCGGTGGGTCGGGACAAACGGGCCTTGAGCTGACGCGGCAGTATTACCTGCGCGTGATCGCCGCGCGCGACGGTTCGCCCGCGGCTCGCGCGGGATTGCTACCCGGCGACTACCTCCGTGCAATCAATGGCCAGTCCACTCGCGATACGACCGTGTTCGAAGGCCAGCGATTGCTGCGCGGCAGAGCCGGCACCAAGGTGCATCTCACCGTACTCCGCGGCAACGCTGCGGAGCCCCACGACGTGGATCTCACTCTCGAGGAGCTGGGGTCCACCAAGCCGTCGGGGCGCATCGCGCGGCCAGGCACCGGTGTCCTTCGTGTGACCGAGTTCGCAAAATCAACACCAGATCAGATCAAGAGTGAAGTATCGAGCCTGTCGCGGTCGGGCGCGACCCGGCTCGTGATCGATCTTCGCGGGTCGGCGTTCGGGGATCTCGATGCGGCCATCGCCTCAGCGCGGCTCTTCGTCGCGACGGGCGTGTTGACCTATCGCCAGGATCGCGGGAAGGAGCGGGAATCGGTGACGGCGGTGAAGGGCGACGGCGCCCTCACGCTGCCGATCGCATTGCTCATCGACAACGGTACGTCGGGTCCCGCTGAGATTTTTGCGGCGGCGCTCGCCGGGAACAAGCGCGCGAGCCTGGTGGGCGAACGAACGTTTGGCCGCACGGCGCGGCAGAAGTTGATTCGTCTCCCAGACGGTAGCGGCCTCATACTCACCCATCTGGTCTATCTCACGCCCGTGGGCGCGGTGATTCACGAAAAGGGCCTGGTGCCCGACATCGCCGTCGAACAGCCAACAGTGGAATTCGGGCAGGCGGCACCGGTCGGGGATGCCACCCTCGACAAGGCCGTCGAGGCGCTGGCCCAGAAACCCGCCGCCTAGCCCGCATTATTCACGAGCGCGTTCTAACTTTGACGATCTGCCTGTTGCCTTCTGAAAGGGAGGGGAATGACCAAGACCGATGTGATCGCTCGCATCGCCAAAGAAACCGGCTCCACCAAAACCCTGGCCGCCAAAGCGGTCGAGACGCTGATCGCCGCGGTCACCAAGGCGCTGAAAAGAGGTGACGCGGTGACGTTTGTTGGTTTCGGCACCTTCAAGACTTCCCAACGCAAGGCGCGCACGGCGCGCAACCCCCAGACCGGAGCGACGCTTAGAGTCCCAAGGCGAAAAGCGGTGCGATTCGTGGCTGGCAAGGCGCTCAAAAGCGCCGTCAACTAACGCGACCGACATCGGACGCTGCTATACTGCGGGTTTACTTACAGCCCGCTTTGCGGCTATAGGCGCGTAGCTCAGCTGGTTAGAGCGCCTCCCTGACACGGAGGAGGTCAGTGGTTCGAGTCCACCCGCGCCTACCATTCGACTCGGCCGCGAAGCGGACGAGTCGAATGCGTCCCGAGCGAGCCACAGATTCGGGCGAGTCGAGGGGCCATTCGCGGCCGCGCTCATGGCAGGCCATTCGACCGGCGTAGAGCCTGCGCCCAGCGCAAGGTTCGCTCGTGGCACGCCACGAAAGTCGGCTGCCTGAGCTGCCCGCTAATCAGTATTTTGCGAATCTTATGAGCGCGATCACGGTCACGCTACCTGACGGTTCAACGAAAAATGTGCCCCACGGCGCACCTGTCCGCGCCGTCGCCGAAGCGATCTCGCCTCGCCTCGCCGACGCGGCATTGGCCGCCTTTGTCGGCGATCGCATGGTCGATCTGACCTTCCCGCTGACGCACGACGCACCGGTCCGAATCGTCACGAGTAAGGATCCCGCGGCGCTCGAGCTGTATCGCCATTCGACGGCTCATCTGCTGGCAGCCGCCGTCACGAATCTGTTTCCCAACGTGCAGTGCGGCATTGGCCCGCCCATCGATGAGGGCTTCTTCTACGACTTCGTCGTCGAGCGTCCTTTCGTGCCCGAGGACCTCGAGGCGATCGAAGCGAAAATGAAGGACCTGGCCGCACAGGACCTGATCTTCGAGCGTCAGATGTGGCCGCGCGAGGAGGCGATCGCCTTCTTCTCAAAGCGCGGTGAGCCGCTCAAGGTCCAACTGATCGAGGAGAAGACAGCCGGTCAGTCGCAGGTGTCGTGTTACACGATCAAGGATCGCGACACGTTCGTGGACTTCTGCGTCGGCCCACACGTCCCTTCGACCGGCAAGCTCAAGGCGTTCAAGTTGACGACGACGTCGAATGCGTACTGGAAGGGCGACGCGAAGAACCAGCCGATGCAGCGGGTGTACGGCACCGCGTTCTGCTCTCAGAAAGAGCTCGACGAGCATCTGACGCGACTCGAAGAGGCCAAGAAGCGCGACCATCGCAAAGTCGGTAAAGAGCTTCGTCTCTTCACGTTCCATCCGTGGGCGCCAGGCGCAACGTTCTGGCTCGCCAAGGGCACGACTCTCTACAACGAGTTGGGCAACTACATGCGAGGCGTCCTCGTCCCCGCCGGCTACGTCGAAGTGAAGGCGCCGATCGTCTTCAACAAGGCGCTCTGGGAGACGTCCGGCCATTGGGACTACTACCAGGAGAACATGTTCCTGGTGAAGTCGGCCGATGACGAAATGATGAGCCTGAAGCCGATGAACTGTCCCGGCCACTATCTCATCTATGCGAGCGAGAAGCGCAGTTACAAAGATCTGCCGATCCGCTACCACGAGCAGACGCCGCTGCATCGCAACGAAGCCTCAGGCGTGTTGTCGGGCCTCACTCGCGTGCGCCAGTTCTCTCAGGACGATGGACATTGCTTCGTTACTGAGGAGCAGATCGCCTCTGAGGTCGAGGCGCTGCTGCGGTTGATCAAGCGTGTGTACGGCGACTTCGGTCTGAGCAATACGGCGAAACTCTCGACGCGACCGGAAAAGTTCCTTGGTGAGGTCGCGACCTGGGATCACGCCGAGGCGTCGCTCAAGCGCGCGCTCGAATCCGCCGGGCAGGCGTATCACCTGAACGCCGGCGACGGCGCCTTTTACGGTCCGAAGATCGACTTCGACATCACCGACGCGCTGGGCCGCAACTGGCAGTGCGCAACGATTCAGCTCGACTATGCGATGCCGCAGCGCTTCGACTTGAAATATGTCGGGGCGGACAATGCCGAGCATCGTCCTGTCGTGATCCATCGCGCCATTTTTGGAAGCATCGAGCGCTTCGTGGCGATTCTGATCGAACACTTTGCCGGTGCCTTCCCGTTGTGGCTGTCACCCCTCCAGGCGGCGGTGTTGCCGATCGCGGATCGACACCTTGACTACGCGAACGAGGTCGCTCGAGTGCTCTGTGAGGCTGGACTCAGGGCCGAAGTGGACGACCGCCAGGAAAAGGTGAATTACAAGATTCGTGAAGCCCAGCTGCAGAAGATTCCCTACATGCTGATCGTGGGGGACCGCGAAGCCGCCGAGCGCGCGGTCGCCGTCAGAAGTCGTGCGAATGGCGACCTTGGCGCCCGGCCACTCGACCGGTTTGTGGCTGATGCGCTTGCCGAGGTTCGGTCCAAAGCGTTATCCTAGCTGTCTTTGTCCCTGCCTCTGGAGGATAGGTATCGCCTTCGATCGTACTCGCCCGACCCGTCGTGACGACCGACTCCGCATCAACGAGCGGATTCGGGTTCGAGAAATTCGCGTAATCGACGACACGGGGCAGCAGCTCGGTATCATGCCGCCGCCCCAAGCCCTGGTTCTGGCCCGTCAGAAGGGCCTCGACCTGGTGGAGATCTCCCCAAGCGCCGTGCCACCGGTCTGCCGGATCATGGACTACGGGAAGTATCAATACCAAGAACAGAAGCGCGCCCGCGAGGCGAAGCGGCACCAGAAGATCATCGAGGTCAAAGAGATCAAGTTCCGCCCGAAGGTGGACGAACACGACTACCAGTTCAAGAAGCATCACATCGAGCGGTTCATCGAAGACGGGGACAAAGTCAAAGCGACCATTTTCTTTCGCGGCCGCGAGATGGCGCACCCCGAGATTGGTCACCGCATCCTGATGCGGCTCATCGACGACCTGGCTGACGTGGCGGTCGCCGAAACGATGCCGAGGCAGGAAGGCAACCAGATGCACACGATCCTGACGGGGAAGAAGAGCGGCGCGAAACCAAAGTCGCGCGTCGAAGCGCTTGAGACGGCGAAGAGCGAGTAACGATGGCGAAGAAGATGAAGTTGAAGACGCACCGCGGCGCCGCCAAGCGCTTCAAGAAGACGGGCACGGGCAAGATCATGCGCGCGTCGGCGTTCAAGCGTCATATCCTGACCAGCAAGCCCACCAAGCGGAAGCGCCACATGCGCGGCACGCAAGTGGTCGCCGACGCCGATGCGGCCAAGCTGAACAGGATGTTGCCGTATGAATAGATAGGGATCAGGGATCGGGGATCAGGGATCGGGGATCAGGGATCGGGGATCAGGGATCAGGGATCAGGGATCAGGGCCAGCTCCCCGATCCCACTGGTCCCCGATCCCTGGTCCCTGATCCCTCATTCAATCGGGTAGAGCGTCGCGGCTCGCGGTTGGGGTATTTCTGCCGCGTCGTCCAAACCCCGTCGCAACGTCGTTGCGACTTTAAGTCTGGCTCATGCCAGCCCCCAATCGCGTCAGGAGCAGTCATGCCTCGCGTCAAACGTGGCGTCGTCCGTCGTCAGAAGCGCAAGAAGCTGTCAAAACTGACGAAGGGCTACTTCCAGAACAAGAGCAAGCTCTACAAGTTCATGAAGGAGGCGGCCGAGAAGGCGGGCGTCTATGCGTACGTCGGCCGCAAGCGTAAGAAGCGAGACTACCGCAGCCTGTGGGTGATTCGGATCAACGCCGCCGCGCGAGAGAACGGACTCACCTATAGCACGTTCATGAGCGGTCTCAAGAGCGCCGGCATCGAGCTGGATCGCAAGAGCCTCGCCGAGCTGGCCGCACGCGAGCCTGCGGCATTTGCGACGCTGGCCAATAAAGTCAAAGCCGCGCGAGCGTAGAGGGTCATGTCGACCCTCGACGAACTCCTCGGAGTTCTGCAGACGCACGAAGCTGCGTTCGATGCCGATCTCGAGCAGATCGATCAGTGGTCGAGCGCAGACCGGGTCGCGGCCGTGCGCAACACGTACCTCGGCCGCAAGTCGGGCGTCGTCACGTCGCTGATGACGCGCCTGGCGTCGCTGGCCGCATCAGACAAGAAGGAGTTCGGTCGGCGCGTCAACGACTTCAAGAACCGGGTGGAGTCGGCACTCACTGAACGAGAGACGCAGCTTGCCGCGTCACGCCGTCCCGCACGCGCGGTCGACGTCACGCTCCCTGGCATCGCCCCGGCTCTTGGATTCCGGCATCCGTTGAGCCTGATTCGAGACGAAGTCGGCGCGATCTTTTCCCGCCTCGGCTATCAGATCCTCGAAGGGCCTGAAGTCGAGGACGACTACCACAACTTCGAAGCGCTGAACCTGCCGAAGGAGCATCCTGCGCGCGACATGCAGGACACCCTCTATCTCGCTAAGCCGCTTCCACCGCTTGACACGCCCCACAGTGTGACGTGGGTGATCGGCGATGCTGTCGTGCGGTCTGACGATGCCAGACCGGCACGGGGAAAGGCGCCGGCCGTACCGCAGTGGCGCACGCTGCTCAGAACGCATACCTCCGCGATGCAGATCCGGCACATGGAGCGTCACGATCCGCCGGTTCGACTGGTGGCGATCGGTCCCGTCTATCGGCGTGACAACCTCGATCTCACTCACACGCCGATGTTCCACCAGGTCGAAGGCTTGGTCGTCGGCAATGGCATCACGCTCGCGGATCTGAAGGGCACACTGACATCGATGGCGGCGGCGCTCTTCGGTGAGGGCACGAGCGTTCGCTTCCGGCCGAGCTTCTTCCCCTACACGGAGCCGAGCGCTGAGGTCGATATCCAGTGCTTCCGCTGCAAGGGCGCCGGCTGCCCAATGTGTAAACGCACGGGATGGCTCGAGATTCTCGGGAGCGGCATGGTGCATCCGGCCGTCTTCGAATCGGTCGGCTATGACGCCAACGCCGTCACCGGATTCGCGTTCGGTATGGGTGTCGAGCGCGTGGCGCTCCTCAAGTGGGGCGTGGAAGACATCCGTCTCTTCTACGAGAACGACCTGCGATTCCTGGAGCAGTTCGGGCGATGAAGGTCCACTTCTCCTGGATTCGCGAGTTCGTGGACGTCACCGACTCGGCTGACGCCGTCGGTCGGCGCTTGTCGCAGCGCGGGCTCGCGCTGGAAGGGCTGGAGCCCTGGCCAGATGGCGGTGGCGACGACGCCGTGCTCGATTTCGACGTCACGGCAAATCGACCCGATTGCCTCTCCATCGTCGGCATCGCGCGTGAGATTGCGACCGTCTACGACCTCCCGCTGAGGATCAACGATTCGGATGGCGAGCGCCAGACGACCGGCGTCAAACTCTCGGCGCCGCCGGTTCCCGTCACGATTGATGAGCCAGATCTCTGCGCGCGATACGCCGCGGCCGTTGCCGAGGTCGAGGTGGGGTCTTCACCGGACTGGATGCAAGCGCGCCTCAGCGCCTGTGGTGTCCGGCCGATCAGCAACATCGTGGATATCACCAATTACGTGTTGCTCGAGCTCGGCCACCCGATGCACGCGTTCGATCTCGACCGGCTGGCCGGACCTGCGATTCGCGTGCGACGCGCCCGGTCTGGCGAAATCCTGAAGACGCTCGACGGTGAGACACGGACCCTGACACCAGAGACGCTCGTCATCGCCGATGCAGAGAACGCCCAGGCGGTAGGGGGCGTCATGGGCGGCGCCGATTCCGAAGTTCATGACGGCACGCGTCGAATCGTGTTTGAAAGCGCGTGGTTCAACCCTGCGTCGATTCGAACGACCAGCAAGCGGCTGGGCCTGCGCACGGAAGCGTCGATCCGGTTCGAGCGTGGTGCGGATCTGACGATTCCTGCCAGAGCGTTGGCGCGTGCCTGCGAGTTGCTCATTCAGATTGGCGCCGGTCGTGCGTGGGGCCACGTCGAAGACGTCTATCCACGGCCGCATCGATCGACCGACGTCGTGCTCGAGCGGCGACACATCAAGGGCGTACTCGGCATGGAGGTGCCCGATGCGTCGGTCGAGCGCATCCTTGGTGCGTTGGGATTCGCGTCGGTCGAAGAGAGTAAAGGCTGGCGTGTGACAGTGCCTGGCTGGCGCGTCGACATTCATCGCGGGGTCGATCTCGTTGAAGAGGTCGGCCGTCATCACGGCTTCGAGCATTTGCCGACGACCTTTCCGGCGGTTCAAGAAGCACCGGCTGACTCCGACCCTCGCATCGCACGGGATCGGCGGGTTCGCGGAGCGCTGTTGGGGACGGGCTTTTCTGAAGCCATCACGTTTGCCTTCATTGAAGAATCGGCCGCCGAGCCGTTTCTGGGAGGTCAGGCGGCGGTCACGCTGGCAAATCCGCTTTCGGAGAAGTTCGCGGTCATGCGGCCGAGTCTTCTTCCGGGCCTGATCGACGCCGTGAGCCACAACCGCCGGCACGGGCAGCGCGACGTTCGTCTCTTCGAAATCGGCACCCGCTTCTCGCCCTCGGGCGAATCGCGAGGGGCCGCCATGGCGTGGACGGGATTGGCGACCGCCGATCATTGGAGCGGCGCCCGTCGCGACGCCACTTTCTTCGACATCAAGGGCGTGGTCGAACAGCTGGTGGCGATGGCCGGCACGACTCCGGCGTTCCTGGCAATCGAGACGCCGTTCTTGATCAGCGGGCGCGCCGCGAGTCTGGTCGTTGACGGTGAAGCGATCGGCGTGCTGGGGCAACTGGCTCCTGAGCGAGCGCAGGCCCGGCAGCTCCCACCAGCCGACGCGGTTTACGTCGCGGAAGTCGATCTCGATGCGCTCACACGCCTGACTCCGAGCGACACCATTCGGTCGACACCACTTCCCCGCTTCCCATCAGTCGTGCGCGACGTGTCGATCCTCGTTGACGACGCCTTGTCTGCCGAGACGGTTCGTGGCACCATTCGGGCGGCAGCGCCGGCGACGCTGGTCGGAGTGCGCGAGTTCGATCGCTATCAGGGGAAGGGCATCGCAGACGGCAAGGTCAGTTTGTCGTTGCGGCTCACCTTCCAATCGCTGGACCGGACTCTCACTGACGGCGAAGTGCAGTCGGCGATGGATGGCATCGTCACATCTCTGACGAAAGAGCTGGGCGCGGTCCAGCGATGAGAACAGAGGTTCTGGGAGGTTCTGGAGGGTTCTGGAAGGTTCTCGAAGAACAGGTTCCGGATGCGGAGGTTCACGTGGCAATGGCGTCGAAGATAAGTGCAGCGGCTGTGGACCCGGTGGATCGGCTCGAGGAAAAGATCAAGCTGCTGGTCAACACTATCGTTCGACTCAAGAGCGACCACGCCCGGGCGTCGGAGGAAAA
>JBOGIV010000154.1:0-14343 GCA_050747925.1 Vicinamibacterales bacterium | reverse complement strand
ACGATGGCCCGCCACCGGCGACCCGGCCGTCGCGAAGGACCACGATTCGATCGCACACCTCGCGGACCTCTTCGATGAAATGAGAGATGTAGACAATCGAGTGGCCGCTCGCCTTCAGCCGCGCGATGAGCGAGAACAGGCGCTCGACGTCGCGGCGTCCAAGAGTACTGGTCGGCTCGTCGAGCACGAGCACGCGGCAGCCGACCGCAATGGCGCGGGCAATCTCGACGAGTTGCTGCTCGGCGACCGAAAGATCGGCGACCAACCTTTCGGGTGTGATGTCGGGCCGCCCCAGCTCGGCGAGGGCGTGGGCCGCAACCCGCCGCATCGCTGCGCGGTCGAGCACACCGAATCGCGCGGGTTCCATACCCAGCAGGATGTTGTCGGCGACGCTGAGATCGGGCGCCAGTGAGAGCTCCTGGTAGATCATCGCCACTCCCGCCCGGCGGGCCCTCATCGGATCGCGCGGCACATACGCGCGTTGGTCGAGCACCATCGTCCCCGCATCCGGCTGGAGCGCTCCCGCGAGGATCGCCATCAGCGTGCTCTTGCCGGCGCCGTTCTCTCCGACCAAACCACACACCTCGCCTGGGGCGACAGCCAGGTCGACGCCAGACACGGCGACGGTCGCCTCGAATCGCTTCTCGATGCCGCGCATCTCGAATCGCGGCGCGGCCGCGCCCGGCGCATCGATCACTGCGACAGATCCGGCTGCACGAGCTGTTTGATGTCGGGCCGGTCGAGCACGTCGCGCGTCACCAGGTGAACGCCGGTATCGATCCGTCGGTCGACCTTCTCGCCGCGCAGATGACCAACGATCGTGACGACGCTGAGATAGCCCATGCGGACGGGATCCTGGACGACCAGCGCCTCGATCGCCCCGCCGCGAAGACCGGCGAGCAGGCCGTCTGACGCGTCAAAGCCGACGAACTTCACCTTGCCCGCCCACCCGCTGTCCTGCAGCACGCGCATGACGGCAAAGGCGCTCGACTCGTTCGGCGCGAAGACGCCGTCGACACCGATCGAGCCGTCGGCCGCCTTGTATCGCGTGAGCAACGCTTCAGCCCGCTTATAGGCGCCCTCCACGTCGGCGCCGCCGTACTGATTGCTGCTGAGGATCTCGACTTGCGGAAAGTCTTTCAGCCCTCGAAGGAATCCTTCCTCGCGGCGCCCCGTGCTGTCGTGCCCCTCCGCGTATCGCATCAAGATCACCTTGCCGCGGCCTCCCAGCGCCTTTCCAAGGTGTGCCGCCGCCAACTCGCCGCCCTTGTCGTTGTCGGTGGCGACGAAACTCACGATCTCGCCGCCCTTCAGCCCCGAATCGAAAATGAGCACGGGCACGCCGCCCCGAGTCGCGTTCACTACCGGCGCCACCAAGGCGACCTCGTCCAACGGTGCGAGCACGATGCCACTGACGCGACGCGCCGCAGCGTTCTCCACTTCGGCCACCTGGGAATCGCGATCGTCTTCGCGCAGTGGACCGCGCCAGGTGATGTCCACGTCGAGCTCCTTGGCCGCTCTCCGAGCGCCCGCATGGACGCTCTGCCAGAACACGTGTGACGTACCCTTGGGAATGACGGCGATGTTCACGCGCTCCGAGGAGGATCCGCCGCCGCACCCAGCCGCAATCGCTGCGCAACTCGACACCGCAAGTATCAGTTTCTGCATCAGTTTCTCTCTCGATACGACACAACTCGTTGTCGTGACGACCCTAAGCCATCGATTCCGAGCTCGACGACATCGCCCGGCCGCAAGTATCGCGGCTCCGGTTTCATCCCCAAGCCAACCCCCGCCGGAGTTCCAGTCGTGATCACGTCGCCCGGCAGCAGCGTCATGAACTGGCTGACGTAGCTCACCAACTCGAAGACGTCGAAGATCATCTGAGCGGTCGCGCTTCTCTGCCTGGTCTCGCCGTTCACGGTCAACCACATCGCAAGCTGCTGCGGATCCGCGATCTCGTCGGCGGTCGCGCCAGTCACGGACCGAGTGGCGCAAAGGTATCGGCGCTTTTGCCCTTGACCCATTGCCCGCCGCGCTCCAACTGAAACGCCCGCTCAGAATAGTCGTTGTGAAGAACGAAGCCGGCAATGTGTGCGGCGGCATCCTGCCGATCCACATGGGCGGCGCGCTTGCCAATCACCAGCGCGAGCTCGACCTCCCAATCGAGCTTCGTCGCACCCTTCGGAATGATCACATCGTCAAATGGACCGGCCAGTGAAGACGTCGCCTTGAAAAACAGCACCTGCTCGGTGGGTGGTGGCATGCCACTTTCTGCGGCATGGTCACGGAAATTCAAGCCGATGCAGACAATCTTGCTGGGCCGCGCCACGGCAGGCCCGAGCCGCACATCGGAGGGAATTGACGTTGCACGATCGCCTTCGCGTTGAAGCCACTCGGCCATGTGCCGCAACCCATCATTGGCGAAGAAGGCTTCATCGTAGTCGGGCGTGACCGCCGATGCATCGATCCGCCGGCCGTCGGGCAATCGGAGCCCGGGGCGCTCGTCGCCGGGCTCACCAAATCGCAGCAGCTTCATCCAGGGGTGTTATGACGCACGACTCTCGGCCTCACAAGTATCTCCAGTTACCGGGATCCAGGGCCGGGACTCAATTGACTCCGATGAGAGTTCCGGTCGGCCTGCGCAATCTGCGAAATCTGCGTCCTCTCCGGCCATGGTAAGTGAGGGCTGCTTGACACCTGCCCAATGGGACCATAACGTCGAGGCGTGCCCTCGATGTTCGATCTGACTGACAAAATCGCTCTGGTGACAGGTGCAGGGTCGGGCATCGGCGCCGCCTTCGCCGAAGCGTTCGCCGCCGCGCATGCGCGAGTGTTGGTCACCGATCGCAACGAAGCCTCGGCCCTTGCAACCGCTGCGCGCATCGGCGGATCGGCCACGAGCTTTACCCTCGATGTCACCGACGAGGCGCAATGTGCTCGTCGCGCCGACGAGGCGCTCGCCAGCGCCGGGCGGCTCGACATCCTGGTCAACACCGGATCCACGTTCATGATCGACGGTGGATGGAGCGCCGGAAAGTAGAGGCCGGCCAACAACGATGACCGCACCATCTTCCGTCGTGCGCGCCGCCCTCGTGGGCGGGCCGATGTACGACCCGTTGTACGACGCGATTCCTCAGTTCGAGCGCACGTTCAACGTGCGCGTCGAGATCGTCGCGCAACTTCCGCATCCGGAGTTGAACGCGTTCGTGAAGGAGGCGTTCACCTCGGGAGCACGGCTGGACGTGATCTCGACTCACACAAAGTACGCGCCGTCACAGGCACAGTGGTTGTCGCCACTCGACGAGGTGATGCCGGGCGAGCTGGTCGGCGATCTGCTGCCACGGCCCGCAGAGCTGTCGCGCATCGACGGCCGGCTCCTGCAGATCCCGCGCAACATCGATGTCCGGCTGCTGCACTACCGGCGCGACGTGATCGCGCGTCCACCGGACACCTGGGACGAGCTGATCGAAATGGCGGCCGCGCTGACTCGTGCGAACATGGACGGCCAAGCCGAGTTCTACGGCTTTCTGTTTCCAGGACGCGACTCCGGACTGTTCGGCACCTTCTACGAGCTGCTGGTCAGCGCTGGAGGCGATCTGTTCGACGACGATCTTCGACCCGCCTTCGATTCGGAAGCGGGCCAGTGGGCGGTCGAGCGGATCGTGGAGCTTCACCACACGCGTCGCGTCACACCGCGCGACCTGGTCGATTGGCACTACGACGAGATCTCGGCATCGTTCCGCGCAGGCGATGCGGCGATGGTCTCGGATTGGCCTGGAAGCTATCACCTGTATCGCGATCCATCGACCTGTCGCGTGGCCGACCGCGTCGGCCTGGCGTTGTTACCCCTGGGACCCGGCGGGCTGCGAGCGGCGTATGCCGGATGCCACTCATTTGCGATCCCTCGGACCGCCCGCAATCCAGAGGGCGCGACGGCGCTGGTGGGTCACCTCACGTCGTTCGGCGCGCAACTGAGTGAGGCTCGCCTCGGCGCGATTCCGTGTCGGGCAAGCGCTCTCACGGCCGTCCGCTCGGACCTCGCCGGCGATCCAGCGGCGGCCGAGCGCTGGCGGTTGCTCGCCGAGACCGAGACGACGATGATCGTGCCTCCCCGGTTTGCCGCGTATCCCCAGTGTGAGGACGCGCTCTGGCGAAGCGTGCGACGTGCGATGATTGGCGACCTGTCGCCGGCCGACGCCGTCCGACGTGCCGCGGCGGATATCCAGAGCATCGTGGCGCGCGTTCCCGTCAGATCGTAGGTAGGCCTGGTGGGCCGGGTAGGCCGGGCCCGCCTACGCGGCCGCAGGCCGCTACGGCGAGGTCTCGCCGGAGCTCGCCAGAACATGGGCGAGCGAAGGAGGATAGGCCGGGTGGGAGCCGCTGGAATCAGGAACCGAATTGAGCCCCGACCTGGAACCGGCAGGAGGACTCGTTGAGCTTCGCCGGCAAGACCGTGCTCGTCACGGGAGCAGCCAAGGGAATCGGCCGCGCGGTCGCGATGCATATGGCGCGCGAGGGCGCGCACGTCGCCATGGTGGACTGCGACAGCGAGGCTCTCGAGCTGGCTGCGCGGGACGTCGGCCAGGGCGCCAACGAAAGGGCATGTGCGCTGATGGCGGATGTGTCCAGGAGTGACCAGGTGTCGTGGGCGGTAGACGCGGCCGTCGCGCGCTTCGGCGGCATCGACGTTTTGGTCAACAACGCCGGCATCCACTTCGCCCGCGCGCTCGATGACTACACGGACGAGGAGTGGCAACGTGTGTTCGCGGTGAACGTGAACGGCGCGTTCTACACGACGCGCGCCGCGCTGCCGGCCCTGCGCCGTTCCCGCGGCGTCATCGTCAATGTGTCATCGATGACCGCGCTGGTCGGCCAGGATCGGGGAGCCGCATACGTGGCCTCGAAGGGCGCATTGGTGTCGATGACCAAGGCTCTGGCGCTGGAGCTGGCGGGCGACGGCATCCGCGTCAACTGCGTCTGCCCTGCCGGCGTCGACACGCCACTCCTGCGGTCGTGGGCCAACACGCTGCCGGATCCTGCAGCAGTCCTTCGCGGGCAGGCGGATATGCATCTGCTGGGCCGGCTTGCAAGCGCAGAAGAAATCGCATCGACGATCGTGTTCCTTGCCTCACCAGCCGCCTCGTTCATCACGGGAACGATCGTTCCCGTCGAGGGCGGGGCGACACTCGGCTATCGCCGGGTGTAGGTTCCAAGGTTCCAGGGTTCCAAGGTTCCACAGTTCCAAAGTTCCAGGGTTCCGCAGTGATGTCGTGGAAGCGACAGCGGCATCATCATGCGGGTTGACCGATGGTACGGAACTGTTGAGGCGACGATTGTGGCCGATGGCCTGAATTCCACAAGCTGGGGAAAATGGATCGAATCCCCAGCGGCGACCCAGGAGATAGATAGAGTTCTTCCCCCTGGTTGGCAAGATACGCTCATTAAGGCTATTGAGAAGCGACAGCAGGAAGAAGCTCAGCAGTCACCTCCAGCTAGAAAGGAATAAAGATGGTCCGACTCATTGAAGATCAGGAATCCTCGGTCGAGAAAAAGATCCGCACGTCGCTTGCTGCTAACTTCAATGTCGCGAGGGTGACATATGAGCGCGGGTGGTTTACAGCCGAGCTTCTGCGTAAGAGCTCGACCCCACCAGAGTTCCAAGAACCTGGCGGTCGCGATCATTCCGGCGGCGTTGCACTCTCGAGATAGCGGATGAGCCCGACGGCTGTTCCGATCGCCCGGCGCGCCGCGATTTCGTACCGTTTGAAGTCATCGACGGAGAGGAACTTCTTCTTCCGCGCTTCAATGAGAATACCGAGCACTTCTGTCTCCGATCCCTTCGCAACGCGGACGAACTGCGCGTACTCGCGGGGCCTGAATCTTCCGAATCCCTCAGCAATGTTGCGCGGTGCAGATGACGCCGCGTCGCTGAGCTGATTCGCCGATCGAAATCGAGGGGCGACCCCAGGTCGCGCCAGGAACTCATCAACAAGTTCGCGAAGCTCTTCGGCACGCTGCCAAGCCGCGAAGTCTCGAAAGTCATTCAGGCCAGCCATGCCACAAGAAAGTGCAACCGACTTGCCGAAAGACTGTCTAGCCGTATGCGCCCTAATGGCAACTGAAACCTGCTCCGACAAGGCAGGTATTGCCACGCCACTTTCGTCTAGGCAACGCAGATTCTGCGATTGGCGACGACCGAAGACGTCCGAACCTCGCGCGCTGGAACCCTGGAACTTTGGAACCTTGGAACCCTGGAACCCTGGAACTTTCGTCGTTACGCCGAACTCCGCACGACGATCTCGGGTGGAATGATCACACGTCTCGGGCGCAGATCGCCGTTGCCGTTGATCTGCTCGAGAACCAGCTCGGCCGCCGCGCGTCCCACATCGCTCTTCGACCACCGCACCGTCGTCAGCGGCACGCGGATCAAATCGCTGTAGGCCACGTCACCGGCGCCAACGACGGCCACGTCGTCCGGGACTCGCAGGCCGGCGTCCCAAATCGCCCTCATGGCTCCAATCGCGGCCGGATCGTTCACCGCGAAGACAGCGTCAACCCGCGGCTGCAGACCCAACAACTGGTGCATCGCGCGATAACCGTCGCCTTCCATGAACCCGCCGTCGACAACCCGTTCTTCGCGCAGTTCCAGCCCTGCGCCGGCGAGCGCGCGACGGTAACCCTCCTCGCGCCGGTGCGCGTGGACGATCGGCGGGCCCTTGATGTGGCCGATGGCACGTCGCCCCCGCGCCGCCAGATGCGCCGTCGCCAGGCGGCCGACCTCGACATCGTCGGTGAGCACGCGATGACAATGCACCCGCGGATGATCGTCGCGATCGATCATGACAAGCGCGGTTCCCAAGCTGGTCAGGTCGCGCAGCAGCGCGGTGTTTCCGGTCGCATTGGCCGAGGCCAGGACAATGCCGTCGACTTGTCGGGCACGGAGCATCTCGATTTCGAAGCGCTCCTTCCGCGCATCTTCGCCCGAGGCGCAGAGCAACATCCCATAGCCGCGCGCACTCACGACGACCTCGAGGCCCGCCACGATCTCGACGAAGAACGAGTGCATCAGGTCGGGGATGATGATGCCAACGGTGTTCGTGCGGCGCAGGCTCAGGCTTCGTGCAACAGCGTTGGGGCGGTAGCCCAGCTCCTCCACGCGCTTCAACACTCGCGCGCGCGTCGCCTGGCCGATGTCGGCGTGGTGATTGAGGACTTTCGAGATGGTCGTGACGGACACACCGAGATCCGCGGCGATCCGTTTCATCGTGGTCGGAGTCATTCGGCCCGCAGCATGCTCCGCCACACGGCGACAGTAGCGCTCAAGCAGGGTATGTTATCCCATCAACACTCGTCATCAGCGATCGGCCATCAACGATCGAGCCGCCAGTGCCTGATCCTCGCTGGAACTCCTCGCACGGAAAAACCTTCGAATCACGCCGACTCGATTAACCGACAACCGACGCGACCGCCTACGCCAAGGCTACGGCGGTCCGCCGAAGCGCTTTGCGCGAAGGCGGAAGACCCGCCTCTACCTGACGCCTCACGTTCCCGGGGGCTGGAGCCGGGCCTACGTCACTCGCGCGAGGTCGACAATCTGAATTGGCCGTTTCTCGTCGATGCTCTTCCGCGCCGCAATTCCCGTGAGACACGACATGGCGCCCGCTCTGGAGTTGGGCAGTTGCATGTGCGGCGGCGCCTGTGCCTTGCGGAAGATCAGATCGCGAAGTCGTGTGTCTCCACCACCGTGTCCGCCCGCGCTCGATCCTTTCGGTTCGATCGGCTCACGCTTGCCGAAGTTGCGAATCAGGAACATTTCGGTTTCCATCCCGGGGTCCCACGCTTGTCGTTCGAAGTCTCGAACCTCCAGGCGCCCCTTCGTCCCGTTGAAGGCCACCCGGTAGCCTTCGATCGGCATGAACGTGTTGACCGAATAGCTCATGGTGACGCCGTTGGAGTAGCGGACGATGGCGTTCATCGTGTCGAAGATGTCGATGTCCTCTTTGTACACGCAGCCGTCGCGGTGATACCCGTCGGCAGACTCGCAGGCGACGTAGAGCTCGGTCAGATCCTTGTTCTTGGTGATGTCCCAGTAGAAGCTGCACTTCGACTGATGCGGACAGCCCCGGCACGTCGTGTGGCGGAACGGTCCGCTCTTGCCGTAGTTCTGGAGGCTGCCAAACGCCGAGACGGTGACGGGATCGGCGTCGAGCCACCAGTTGATCAAATCGAAGTGATGGGTCGCCTTGTGAACCCATAGGGAACCGCTCTTCGCGCGGAGACGATGCCATCGCCGGAAGTAGTCGGCGCCGTGCGTCGTGTCGAGATACCAGGAGAAGTCCACCGACGTCACTTTGCCGACGGCGCCCGACATCAACAGCTCTTTGATGGTCTGGTGCTTGGGCGCGTAGCGGTAGTTGAAGGTGACGATGACGTTGCGGCCGCTCTTCTTCTCCGCATCGAGCACGGCCTGGCACTGCGTCTCGTCGACGACCATGGGCTTTTCGGTCATGACGTCGATGCCGCGCTCCAACGCCTTGACGATGTAGTGGCTGTGGAAGCCGTCTACGGTCGTGACCATCAGCAGATCGGGCTTCGCCCAGTCCATCATCCGATCGAAATCGGTGAAGGTCGGGCACGAGACGCCAATTCGCTTTTTCGCAACCTCGACGCGGAGAGGATTGATGTCGCAGAGCCCGACGAATTCAGCCACGTCGGCATATTGCTGGGCCACCGGGCGTCCCCACATGCCGATCGCTCGGACACCCGTCCCGATGATCGCGTAGCGGCGCTTGGCTTGAGCGTGGACCGAAGACGAACCCACCAAGGCCGTGCCGACAGCGGCGCCGCCGACGGTGGTCACGAACTCGCGCCGGGTCACTCCATCGCTGCTTGTCATCACATCCTCCGTAAAGGTCGTCGAGGCCCGATCGACGAATTCTGCTGCGGCGGCAGGTTCGAGGCAAGAGTTTACCCGTTCCCTTCGACTTAGACGGCTCGCGCGGTCGCCGCAAGCCGACTTCGCTCAGGGCCGGCCCTTCGACCCCGAAGCCATCGCCAGTCGCTCGAGCCAGGCCTTTCGAGTCCGTCGAAGAGCGAGTCGCTCGGAACAGGCCTCGTAACGGCGCGTCGATTGCCGAGGATTCGAGGGGATTGCTAAGATCCCCGGCGAAAGTCGAGGTTCGAATCGATGCTGAGTGACACGCTCTTCAGAGTGCCACGTGAGCCCGGCCTGCATGTGTTGCAGGGTCGCGGCGATCGAGGCGCACGCGAACTGACCAGTTCCCGGCTCTATCTGAATGCCGGAAGCCGCGCCCAGTACGTTCAGCCGGATGAAGAAACCGTCATCGTCTTGCAGGAGGGCCATGGCGCGTTCGTGACTCCCGACCGAACCTGGCCGGTAAAGCGCGAGAGCGTGTTCACCGAGCGCGCGACCGCGCTGTGCTTACCGCCGGGCGTGCCGTTGACGGTGAAGGCCGATTCGACGCTCGAAGCCGTGTTGGTGTCGGCGCCGGCCGCTGGCGGGGGAACCATTGCCCTCATCGGGCCCGAAGAAGTGACGGTCAATGCCAGGGGGCGCGGCAACTATGCTCGCGAAGTGCACGATCTCTTCGTGCGGGATCCGCACGCGAGACGCCTGATGGTGGGCGAAACCTTCAACCCGCCCGGACACTGGAGCAGTTTTCCACCGCACAAGCATGACGGGCGTAACGGCGAACCGTTTCTGGAAGAGGTCTACCATTTCAGGATCAGCCCCGCGCACGGGTTTGGTCATCAGATGCTGTACACCGAGGATGGTGAATCGGTGACGCATCAAGTGCACGATGGTGACGCGGTGCTGCTGCCGTACGGCTATCATCCGGTCTCGTCGCCGCCAGGCTACGCGCTCTACTATCTCTGGGCGATGGCGGGAGACCAGCGGCAACTCGCGTTATACGAGGATCCGGCGCATCGCTGGATTCACGACCAACCGTGAGCGTAAAGGGGACAGTCCCCAGCCGCTTTTTGTCAGGGGGACTGTCCTTGAATGACGCGCGCTGAAACGATTCAGGAAATCGAGAGACACGGTGTCGTCGCCGTGATCCGGATGCAGGATCCCGGGCGGCTTCGCGCGGTCGTCGACGCGTTGGCGGCAGGCGGCGTCCGCGCGCTCGAGGTCACGATGACGGTGCCGCGCGCCATCGAGATGATCCGCGAGATCGCGCCAACCCTGCCATCTGGATTCCTCTTTGGCGCCGGCACCGTCCTCGACGCCGACACCGCGCATCAGGTGATCGCCGCAGGGGCACAGTTCGTGGTCAGTCCTGTGTTCCGCAGAGACGTGATCGACGCCTGCCACGCCTATGATGTGCCGGCGATGCCGGGCTGCCTGTCGCCGACCGAGATTCTCGAGGCGTGGGATGCCGGCGCCGACATCGTGAAGGTCTTCCCAGCCACGACGTTCGGCCCCGGCTACCTCAAGGATGTCCGCGCGCCGCTGCCTCAGGTCAAATTGATGCCCACCGGCGGGGTGACGCTCGACAATGCGGGCGACTGGATCCGCGCGGGCGCGGTGGCCGTGGGCGTGGGCTCGGCGCTCCTCGACACCGCCGCCATCGCCGCGGGCCACTATGCCGTGCTCGAGGCCAACGCCAGACGCATCGTCTCCAACGTGCAGGCGGCCCGGGTCAAGGCACCATGACACCCAAGGTGGTTTCGTTCGGCGAGATCATGCTGCGCCTGAGCCCACCAGGATTCGAGCGGCTGCTTCAGTCGCCGTCGCTGGTGGCGACCTTTGGCGGCGGTGAGGCGAACGTGGCCGTGAGCCTCGCGCAGTTTGGGCTCGACAGTTGGTACGTGACACGACTGCCGCGAAATCCTATCGGCGACGCGGCGATTCGCGTCCTGCGGGCCGAAGGAGTGCGGACCGAAGCGATCGCGCGCGGCGGCGATCGCGTCGGCATCTACTTCGCCGAAACCGGCGCCAGTCAACGCGCGTCGGTGGTCGTCTACGACCGCGCGCACTCGTCGATCAGCGAGATGGCTCCCGGGACCATCGACTGGACCACTGTGTGCGACGGCGCCTCGTGGTTCCACGTCACTGGCATCACGCCGGCTCTCGGCGCCAATGCCATCGCCTGCACGAAGGAGGCGGTCGCGGCGGCGCGAAGCGCGGGCGCCCGGGTGAGCGTTGACTTGAACTTCCGCAAAAAGCTGTGGACTGAATCCGCGGCCCAGCAGGTGATGCGGCCACTGATGTCGCAGGTCGACCTCGTCATCGCGAACGAAGAGGACATTCAGTCGGTGCTCGGATTGAAGGTGGAAGGGGCCGACGTCATCGCCGGGCATCTGGACGTGAACGCGTATCGGCAGGTGGCGGAGCGGATTACTCGAGAGTTGGGCCCATCGATGGTCGCCATCACCTTGCGCGAGAGCGTGTCGGCCAGCGACAACGGATGGAGCGCCGTGCTCTGGGACGCGAAAGCGAACGCGTTTCACCGGAGCCAGCGGTATGACGTGCGTCTCGTAGATCGGATCGGCGGCGGCGACAGTTTTGCCGGCGGCCTCATCTACGGCCTCGTCACGGGACGCTCGCCCGCCGACAGTCTGCGATTTGCCGTCGCGGCGAGCGCCTTGAAGCAGAGCATCCCAGGCGACTTCAACCGCGTGACTGTTGATGAAGTCGATCGCCTTGCTGGTGGGGATGCATCAGGACGCGTGCAACGCTGAAATCCGACGTTAAGAACCTGAAAGGCCGCTTGTCGCCGCCGTTCTCGGCGCAGCTCGCAGGAACTACTCGCCCGGAACAAACCTGCTCATCACGCCGGTCAACCGACGCTCAGCATTTTCATGCGCCCGGCGAACTCGCCTTCGGCTCGAACAGCGCCAGTCCCCGCTTCCGCCTTCGCGGAACGCTTCGGCGGACCGCCGTAGCCTTGGCGTAGGCGGTCGCGCCGGTTGTCGGCTACTTGAGTCGGCGTGATTCGAAGGTTTTTCCGTGCGAGCAGTTCCAGCGAGGATCCGGGGCCGGCGGCTCGAAGAAAGCGGCGGTCAGACACCAGCCAGTCGCAGAGAGCGCTCAGCGGCAGACCTGCGATCCCGACAAGGCCTCTCGGCACGCCGTCCAGGCGCTCGTCAACCGACCCGGCGGCAGAGACTCGGCACTGTTCGAGCGTGAGCAGCAAGCGCGAGTTTGCCCAAGCGCTTGAAAACGCCAAGGGTCGGTTGACCGGCGGGCCGAGCGGACTTCGTCGGGAGCGCAGGTCTGTCGATGAGCGAACGAGCTTGACCGGTGTGATGAGCAGGTTTGTTCCGGGCGGGCAGTTTCAGCGAGCTGCGCCGACTACGGCGGCGAGCGGCGGTTCAATGCGCTGTTCGATGCCAGGGATGCAACACGGTCGGGACATTCACGTAGCGCTTCATCGTCAGCTCGAGCGTCGCGCCGCTGCGAGGGGCCAGACGCACCGTCAGTAGCGGCGAGTCAATGGCCGTCGTCTGCCCTGCTGTGGTGACGCTCACCAACTGATGCTCTCCGTAGCCTCCGCCCTGCACGATGACGGTGCGCGCCTGCGACGTGCTGAGGTTGATCAGAGTCACCGTCGTACGAGTGTCGGAGAGCCCCGAGACGAGCGCCGCGACATCTTCAGGCACACCCGCGCGTTTTCGATCGGGATCGAAGTACCGGAGCCGCGCGTTCAACAGTCCTCCCGATCGGCCGGGCATGAGTCCGCCCCACATCAACTGCACCAGCGACTCGGTCGCGGCCGGGTTGTAATCGAGCATGTTGTCGGCGAGACGTTTATCCGGCGGCGTGTTGTCCCGACGGATCTGGTTCAGCCGCTCGGGGATGCTCTTGAGGTCTCGCTCCAGTGCCTGCTCGGGATACGCAGGATTCTTCTTCTCCAGGAAATCGATCCAGCGGCTTTCACCGACCGCCCTTCGGTCCTGCGGCTTTTGCGACCAGTACCACACCTCGAGCGCGCCGACATTCCAGGGAACGGCGCGCCAACCATACCATCCGTTGGCGCCGTGCATCGTCGGATACTGCTTGCGGCCGTCGACCTCTTTCCCGTGAGAGTTCACGGCGGCGATCATCGTGCGCCAGGCATCGATGTATTTCGGGTCGCCGCTAACGAGCAGAGCATTGTTGAAACCTGGCAGCGCCCACTGAATCCGATTGCGGTCTTCACGTTTCCCCGTCACCGGGTTGACGGGGCTGAATCCCCAGCCGTAGGCGTTGTTCCACCACCTGCCCTCGGGACCGCCGATCTTGCCATTCAGATCGACGTAGCTGGGGATGACGCCGCCGTTCTGACGCATGCGATCCAGCCAGGCGTCCATGTACTCGAGCAGCCACGCCTTGTATTTGGCTTCGCCGGCGACCATGTAGGCGTTCATCGGCAGCGACGTGGCGGCCAGGTTGAGGAAGTGATCGCCGACCACGTCGGTGTATTCCTCGTAGTGCGCCAGGAACTGGTCGAACGTCGATTCGCCGTGCTCCGCGTCGAATTGCTTGACGTCGAATGGATCGCCGACCCAATCGAGGGCAGTCGCCTTTCGCAGCATTGGGCCGCGGCTCCCGTTCTCCATACTGCGAATGATTCGGTGGACGGGATCGTAGTTGGGCGCTTCAGGATCCTCGCCCATGTAGAACCCCGCGAATCGTCTCGCGCGGTCCTGGTACTTCGCGTCGGTCGGGATCGACAACCCCATGCGATTGAAGAGCTGCAGCCCCTCACCGTGGTGCATCCAGTCGGACTGGACGATGAACTCCTTGTAGTACATCCCCTGCCGTGCAATCGGCACGTCGGTGGTCTTGGCGTCGGAGTACTGCGCGATCAAGCCTTCGTGACCCGCGGAGTACATCTGGAGAATCTCATCGCTCGCCCCGAGCGCGTGCAGCTCGGGCCAGCGGTTGAAATTCTCGAACGCATCGTCGGGCCCGTCGTTGGCGCCCCAACGCACGAAGCACTGCAAGTGGCCACGGTCGTCGAAGTACTTCTTGTAGAACTCCCGGCACGCCGGCACGTTCTCGGCCAGCAACTGGCGTTCGAGCTGGGCCCAGCGCGGGGGGTCCATCGGTGTGTCGACTCGAAGTGTCACACCCGCCGGAGCCGGCGTGCTCACGTTGAACACGCCGGCCGGACCCGTGAACACTGTCACGATGACGAGCGCGCCGCCAACGACGGCCGCCCCAAGAAGCGTCACATGTCGGGCCATGACCTGAACCGATAGGCTACCAAATTTCGCGGTTGATTTTTCTCGTGGTTGATCTCCCTCGTGGTTGATCTTCCTCGTGGTTGATCTTCCTCGTGGTTGATCCTCCTCGTGGTCAAAAGGCGGCGAGACACAGGCGCGGTGTCTCGC